>JAGXHJ010000103.1 GCA_024636315.1 Methylophaga sp. | reverse complement strand
TCCCCTTCAAATACAAACCAATTACTGTTTTGAAAACCAAACAATACTAATAGCGGATCATTTGATCTACCAATAACGCCTAATGGATCAGCAGTAATGTACCGTCCAGTGTTTGGATCGTATGTTCTAAAGTAATTATAAACTGAATCATCCATTACAAGCTCAATCACTCATATGTTTTCTATGTAAAATCAATCGGTTAAGAAAATCCAGTAACAGGCAGTAGAAATTATCTCTAATGCAGTATTTTAAATTAACTTTGAGTTAACAATTATAGTAAATTCTGATGCATCGATACGATTTTCAGTTTTTATTCTCTACTTTCCAAATAGTCTCTCTTTTTTTCAAATTCTATATACTTAATTTTATTCTCAATCTGAGTTTCAACATATGCTCTGTGCTCAAGTAAATCGGCGGAGTTAAGCAAAGGAATGATATTAATAAGATGTATTTTTTCTCTCTCCAAAATAGGGACTCTACTACCTGAATAGCTAGTTGTTCTACGCTCATATTCTAGTTTTTGAAAATCTTCAAAATCCTTATTCTTTTCAAGAAATAATTCAACTAACTCTAGTATGAAATCTTCACCCATAACATTAGCAGCAGTAAAAATGAAACAAATATAATTAATATCATCAATATTCTTTACAACAGCCTTCCTCAGAAAATCTTTTTTTCTTGGCGCTAATTGCTCAAAGACAGGCTTACCCTTGTCTTTGGTAAAAATCTTAGTGAATAAATTATCTCCAAAACGATAAGAGTCTTCTTCTTTTTGATAAACATGCATAGCGTATTGCTCAACATCTTCTAAGAATGTCTCTCCTTTCCACAAAAAGTCTAATTCTGGAAAATAAGTATCTGATGATGGCCAACGCTCTAAATCATAAACACAATCAATGAGTTTTAATAAAAAGATTTTATTTTTATTTGTTAACAGCTCTAAAGCCTCTCCTGAATAATCAAAATGCTGGTCTAGATTAAAGGCTGCAAGGTATGCATCAAATGCTAAAGCTTCATCTGCCTTAAATATTTCAAACCATTGTCCAAATAAATCTGAATGGTTACTATAAATATGCTCCAGAGGCCTTGCGCAGACTTTATTTTCGACTGACCTTGTTACTAGTATTCTCACTGCTTTTGAAAAAATGTCAGCATCAATACTTTGATAAGAAGTCAAAAAATCAATCCAATTAGGTAACTCATAGCACGGAGCTTCATTTATGTGATCTAGGACCCTTTCAACCGTACCGGTATTCACCTCACGTTCTGGCAGTTGTGCAAAATAGGACGAACGCCACAACATTCTCCACTTGTATTCTTTTGAATTAATTAAACTCCATACACTAACAGCAGTCATCGTTGCGAGTAGGCTTGATATAATAGAAGAAGGATGTACTTCAAGTATATCGTCGAAATCCAAATAAATTGAAACCATCTCAGAGAATTTCGTCGGGTGAGCAATAGCTATCGCAGAAATAGCCGTACTTATTCCGCTTTTCAATGAATATCTTTCTTGTCCTGATAATACCAAATGCAATTCGCAACATTGCTCGATAAAGTGCCTAAACTCGTCAACAGAAAAATCAGCAAAGTACTCAATGAACTGCTGTTTTCTGTACTCATTATACTCCGAATGCCCCATTTCCAGCATACGCATTTCATGCCTGTCTTCTAACAGCAGTTCAGATAGCTGCAAAGCACTATTTGTAAAGTTACTTCTCCATTCTTCAGGATATACAATTTCAAGAGCATCTAGTTTCTCACAAAGCTCTGCCATCAATAAGCAATCTGATATCTCTTGCACATCCATTGTTGGAACGATGTAATCATTAATAAAAGAAAAATCTGCAACACCCATTTCTTTACCGTCAAATTTTAATCGACGAACATACTCTTTGTATATTTCATATACTAAATTTTTATAATCGGAACAACCATACAACGTAGAAAGGCCAAAGAACAGTCTCTCTCTAATTGGAAGCAAATATTTATCGGGTGTTAATCGAAAGGTAATAATGCTTATAGAATCTCCACGCTGCCATTGATGTTCTCTACGTTCTATCGTAAGAAAACTTTTAGCCACCAAAATAAATAGCCTTGCTAACAAGTACTTTGAACCACCATCCATTTCTTCAATTAGCTTATCAACCACAAATTTTTGAATAGCGTAACCATACCGCCAGTCATTTTTCTTGAAACTATAGTCCTCAGTAAGCACTTTAATGACATGTTCTAATGAACTTTTCGTCTTCTCAAGGTGCTGTAACATTAATGCAAAAGAAATTTGCATTTCACTTTCAGAAAAATGCCGGAAGTTACTTAGTAGACTGACGACTAGCGCCTTAGAGTGTCTATCGTTTTTCGTATCAAAAGGCTCATTGCTCCAGTCTATATCCGCGCTAGGAGCACTACTAATAATACTTTTGGCAAAAGATAATGACTCTGTAGGAAGCGCAAACCAAAAGGAGTTTAAAAATTCAAGACATTTATCTTCATTATTTTCAGATGACATCCCTTTATATATTGAATAAACTTCACTTTTAATTTCGCTTATAATTTCCTTATGATCGAAAGCATTTAACACTGGGTTTAGTGAATCTACTATCGTTTGCTTAAAATCAGGATAAAATTTACCCACAATCAAAGAAAATGGTATGTATTTCTTTTCAAAAACAGCCAAATAAAATAAATAAGTTGATAAGACCTGATCAGATATTTTTACAACTTCACCTTCATATAAATCAACAAGTTCACTTTTATGCAAAACGTTGACATATTCCCAAAATTCTTCAGCCTGAATACCAAATACATTTTGTATTCTTGACATGTGCGTGTCGTTTAATCTATCAACTTTTCTAAAAAATGATATTGCACAAGCGGTTATCATTAATTGTTCATTATCAACAATTTCTTTTATATTTTCATTTTGACCAAAATAGTCATCATAAAGCGATGCGACATTTTGTATAGATTCAATCTGTTGCGTATCTTTGGCAACTTTTGATGCCATCATAGCCAGCCGTGCATTTCCCCCGGCAATTTCTTGAATTCTTAATTGATAATCAGGATTTTTAATATCAAAAAGATTAATTATTAACTCTTTAATTTGATCATCTGAAAGTGGTGAAATTTTTTGTTCAATAATACTTGTATAATTACTAACATTATTAATAACCGAGTCACGCGCATAGTCTCGAACGGTAGCAATAATCTTAAATGATCGTTTTGTGTCTTGTTCAGTCAGATAATGCAAAATGTAATCAAGGCGATGATCTAACCGATTGGCATCATCGACAAATATAAGATAATCACCAGGCTCACTAAAATGAGCAGTAACATCTCTAATTAGATCCGCTCCCTTGTCAAAGACGCAACACACTTTCAAATAAGGGTATTTACTTTGCATTTGAGTGGACAAGTTTACTGAAAAAAGTGTTTTGCCGACGCCTGGTGCACCAGATACTAGAAGAAAGTTACTTTTTTCAAGGCTATCTACCCCTTGTTGTAGCGCATCCTCTTGAAACAGGATTTCATTATCAATTGCAGTAGTAAGTCCATTTTGACCAAACCGCTTAACAAAATCATCAACAGATAACAGTTGCCCAGTATCCAATGAAAGTCCTAAATACAGCTCCGATAATACTGGGTAATAATTTTGAATATTTAACGATATGACATCTAATCCATTAAGGCATAAATTCACACCTTTACTATCACAGATTCCCTTTAAGTGATTGATTTCATGAGTAGTTAATTTCCCGAGGTAACAAATAATAATCTCACTTATTTGCTCACTAGCTATTCCTGTTTTCTGCTCATCAAAACATTTATTAATATCATCTTCTAATTTTTTAGCTAGTCGGTTCTGTTGAACAGTATATTCAGTGAAAACATAACTTCCATCAGGCTGTACAATTAAACAATCTGGCGTGCCTTTAACAACCCTGTCTGTTGTCTGCATCATTCCAATTGCATTAATATTTTCATATCCCTTTCTAAACAGCCAATCATCGCACAAGCGCTGAAAAGCACCTCCTTCAAGCTCAAGAAGTTTAGATTTTATTTGGTTAATTGTTCCCATATACATCAATTCCTTTTATTAGCATGAACGCACTCATTATTACTGTAAAATACTTCCTTATTAAATCAACTCACTTGACTCTTCTAAAATAGATACGGTTGTCGATAATCCCTGTCTTTTAAGAATCGATAGATACTCATCTACTGTGAACGGCGGGTTCAAATAATGATTACGGTCTTCTTTGAATGTCGTCATCGTCTTCGCATGATCTAGGTCTAAAAGGTTAGTTATGAATTCATCTGGATGTTCTGCGTGACAGTCGTATTGATCAAGGACATCATCAGGAAAGTCTTTTAAATTATTCGTCACAATCACCTCTGCATTCGCACGTATGGCTGCTGCTAAAACATGACGATCATTTGGGTCTGGCAATTCTAATGTTTCTATAATCGGCTCATAGCCTGTAACTATTGAGTCAGGAATAACCCGAATCATCAAATCACGATTAGCCTCAAGCTGATCACGAGTTAAATCATCCCTTTTCTTGAGCAGGTTTCGTATCCATTCTTCGTGAATATCCATGGTCCAGCGAGCACGAAACATCCCTGTCATGCCCAAAAACATTAGTATGCTTCTTAATGGTGCAGGATAAAGTACGTTTGCATCGTAAATAACTGTAAAGTTCGCCATTACTCCATCATGCCCAATTCCTGGGCTTGTTTAGCTAACTCAGCCATAAGTGCTTTACGTTCTGCTAAATCGTCATTTTTATAGGCCAGTAAGTCCTTATATAGAATTTTACGACGCGTTCCAGACTTGTGATAAGCCAGCTTTCCAGCATCTAATATATTCTTGATTAAATATGGTCTCGATACATTAAGAATATCCGCCGCTTGCTGTGTTGTCAGTTCCGCATGAATTGGAACAATGGATATCGCGTTACCTTGGGCCATCTGATTAAGAATATCAGCCAACATATGGATGGCTTTAACTGGCACTGTAATATCTTTCTCATCATCAATTAGCCGCAATGTCGCCGTCTCACCATGGCCAGAGCAAGATGCTAGAACTCGACCACTATCAGCCGCTAACTTAGCCTCTTCATCATTAGGAATATCGAATATATGTCTCTCTTGTATAGCCATAGCGCCACCTCATTTAGCCGTCTTCTGGCCTAAGTATAGCTTAATAATAATATATTCGCAATATTCGAAACAAAGTGAAATATTCGAAACAACTACCCCGCTGCAAGCCTTTATAGACGACTAATTACCGGGTATGGCACGGTCTTGAACAGTAAAAGCATCCGTCAATTTGATGATTTGGATACCTACTTTTCGCCTCAGCAACGGCGCTGTGGCAATTGCTATGGAATCCAAGACCAATGCGATTAGAATGATCTGGCATATGTGAGCAGGTACAGTCGTCTTGATGTACTTCATGTTCACCAGTACTCTGAGCATTTTTATTAATAATGTATACAGGCATTTCTTGTTACTCCTAATGTGGATGAAATATCGCCGCCAATTAACGGCTTATATACTTAGGCGGGTACAATAATAAATCTGGACATTTTTATGAAAAAATAACTCATAATGTCCCAAAGTGGCTGGATAGCCGCCTATATAAAAAACGAGGAGGTTTAATGTGACGCGAAACGATGAAGATTTTCACCCATTGGCAGAATCTGAATCAGCAATTGCCAACTTAGAGCCGCGTGAAGTGATACTTCTTCGACAATATGCACACATAAGACTTGTTTTTAATACAAGAGAATTAAGTGAAGATGAACTCATTAGTGAAGCTTTATCAAGAACCTTAAATGGCGACAGACGATGGAATCTAAAATTAACAATCGTTCAACACCTAATCGGCGTTATGAGGAGCATTGCTAGCGATCAACGTCGTAAAACAAGCTCAAAAACGGAAGTAGTAATAAGCGACTTGGATTATGGCAACGATCTAACGCCATTTGAAGCAGCAGACAGCACAGATGAAGCGGCACAAATAGAAAATAAAAATGTAGTCGAAACAATTTTTACACTTTTTGAAGGAGACAGTGACTCAACAATGGTATTAAAAGGATTATTACTTGGAGAAAAACCTTCTCAGACTATATCAAAAGCAGGTTTGTCTGAAAAAGCTTATGGCTCCGCACGAAAACGCATCACTAGAAAAGTGTTGATGATGCGAAAAGAAGGACAAATATAATGAACAATGAAAAGACATTCCAAGAAAATCTGTTAAATCTAACCGAAGAAGAACTTTTAAATCAAACAGAAGAAGATCTTCTCGAAATGTATGGTGTTAATAGCATTGAAGATATTGATGATTTTAAATCAACAAAAAACCTTATCGATAACGCTTTAACTCAGCACAAGAAAAATAGGTTAATTACTGCAAGAGAAAAACTAGAGCTTGAAAGACAAAGCAGCCCTGAGTCTATATCTCAAAAAACGCGTAATGCTAAAGATTTCATCATTGGTTTAATACTTAATGATCGTCTACCAGAAGGACTAACTATGGCCTTTCGCGAAGGAGAAGATATTCCTGATGATGAAATCGAAAGTATTATCGAAGATTTACGAGATTTAGGCATCGATATCGACGATGAGTAAAAAAGATATAGAAAAACTTTATCTTGATGAGTTGGGAATTACTAACCCCAGTGAGATTGATATAGAAGCGATAGCATTTTACAAAGGCGCGACAGTTAAGCGAAGACCTCTAATTGGGTGTGAGGCAAGAATTATTGGTCACGGCGACAAAGCTATAATTACTGTCAACACTGCCTCCAGCCCAGAAAGATATCGATTTTCCATTGGGCATGAGCTTGGTCATTGGTTTAAGCACCGAGGCACTATTGGTAACTTGTGTAAGAAAGCGGATGTATCAGTTAATAGATCATCATTAAACAAGACAATTCGTGGCAAAGAAAAAGTCGCTAATGAAGACCCTGTAAATAATTCTGTGTAACTGCTCGTTTATTCAAGATCAGTAACCTCTCGGTAACCGGCCTTGATATTCAATCATAAACCGATTCAATGCAACATTCCAATGATGCAGTGGCATGGTCCATTTTCTTGAAGCTGC
>JAGXHJ010000102.1 GCA_024636315.1 Methylophaga sp. | reverse complement strand
GTCAATCAGCATTGAATCGGCAAAACTAGTTTGTTGTAGGTTTTTCCACGCCATGTATGAGCCCATTCCTGATGATTTTCGTAGGGTGTATTATCTCATTTCTAGTATGTTTTTGCCGGTTTCGTGCAAAGGTCTCATTATCTCTTTTGCAGAATATATGGCATCAATATCGGGTGGCGTTATTGTCGTCACCATCGCTGGTTTATTAGGTATTATTGCCATGATAGCGATGCTTGAAGATAAGCGAGCTAGCAATGCTAAGCGTAATCTGAAAGATGCAATAACGGTACACCAACATTTACAAGATCATTTGTCAGACAGACAAGTCCTAGCAGAGGAAGAGTCAAACAAAGTTATATTGGCTAAACTGCATTGATCGGTTGAACTAATAGCATCTAAGGACACGTTTTTAAAGGACATTGTTCGACCCAAAGAAGATATCAGCATCTCAATCTATTAGACTTGAGCTAACAACTATATGGCCTGTGCTCACGTGAAGTAAGCTGATGTCGAAAAATCGGGGGACATTTCAATTATGCGTTTAGATAAATTTATATGTAAAAGCACAGAATACTCTTTGGTTGATGCATTAGCATTAATCGAAAATAGAACGCTTATCGTCAACGGCATTATTACAGTTGAGGCATCCCATCAAGTACACAAAAATAATGTTGTGACGCTGAATGGTAAAGTATTAACACCACGCCCTTCTCGGTATTTTTTGCTGAATAAACCGATAGATATGATTTGTTCTAACGTTGATGAGCAATATCCATCGGTACTTAATCTCCTTGATGTAGATAGAGTCACTGAACTCCACATAGCAGGACGTTTAGATGCGGATACTACCGGTCTGGTGCTAATTACAGATGATGGGCATTGGTCTTTTAATCTAACATCGCCTAGGAACAAATGCGAAAAAGTGTATAAGGTGTTGTTATCTAGACCAATATCAGACGACGCGACCAAGCGTTTTCTGGAAGGAGTTCTTCTTCAAGGTGAATCCAAGCTAACGCTTCCCGCGAGATTGCACATTATTGATTCATATAACGTTTTATTAACATTAACTGAAGGTCGCTTTCATCAGGTCAAACGTATGTTTTCTGCTGTTGGCAATAGAGTTAAATCATTACACCGCCAGCAAATCGGTAACCTGAAGTTGGATGTAGATATTGGCCAGTGGCGTAGCTTAACGCATGCAGAAGTTGAAGCGCTTTCAGTTCACGAATAAGAATATTAAAGGGCTTAGCGGCGCTTTTGAAAAGACCAGAACTCAACCCAATATCGTCATTCCATATTGTCTTCAACTTTCTAAATCATCTATCACAGTCGATACTATCAATTTCAATTAACGAAATATGAGTAGGGATTATAAGGAAAAACACCCTGCCTTTCTTTGTTTTATTACCCCTCTTTTAGTGCATTGAGTTAAAATTTGATTCGATATGTTTTAAGGCATGAGAATTATGGAATATGAATTTCAACGTAATACCTTAACGGGTACCTTACTTGCTAATTTTAGTATGGATCAAGAAATATTAGGCTTTTGGTTTGTCGAGGAGCTAGGGGAATGTGCAGAAAAATATGCAGAGATCTGCCAAGTCATCGCTAAATTGCATTTCAATCAGCTGACACAGTGGCGTAGAGTAGGTAAAGCGCTATCAATTGAACTCGATAGAGAGCAAGTTAGGGTTTATGCCAATGATATCGAAAGTGGTGAAGAGTTTGAACTTGAAGATGCTCTGTCTCTCTACGACGGTGAGTCGGAGGCTTTCTGTGGCTTACAGGATTTCCACGTTGCACTAGAGAGTTGGCGTGCTTTTATAGATGAAGGCTATTAAGTTAACTTATACCCAAGCCAATTCAATATGTAGGCCAGAGCATGTCGTGAAGCGATTAAACGAGACGTTATTCTTTATCTTCGATAATGCATACAAGCCGCTAATATCAGGGGTTATTGGCGACTGATTTATGATCAGCCCATTCCATCACGAAGCTCAAGGTATGCCGCCAAAACTTCTGGCTTATTTTCAGTGGTGGTTTTGGCTAAATAACGTTGTTCAAACCAATCGAGATCAACATTGCAGTAATAACACGCGGTCAGGCCATCGTTGATCCATGCCGCAGGTTTTTTGTACCTGATAGCTAAATGCTCTGCCTTCTTCCATATCCACCGATCTTCAGCTTCTTCATTCAGCAGTATCTTGATGCTGCTTGCATTGTAATCATCAGACATTACTTCTCCAATCGCTATAACAAGGTGGCTACTCTACTGCCATTATAGTTCAATAAAAAAACATTCACGTCGTCAAAATTAGATTTTAAAAAATGAAGCAATCTCGAGCAGGTATGAGTCGAGAAAAAATTCATGTCTTTTAATATTCCTGACCGTTGCCATAGTCATTCATTAACTTACCCTAATGAGTGATTTTATGTAAATGGTTATGCACTTACTGTCAACTGTAAAATTTGTTATAGTTCAACTTATTCTAAGCAGGAAGCGAGGCATATCGAATGGAAGCGCAAGACCTATCACACCACCCTACTATCGCAAGCTGGAACGTCTTCGAAACTCATAATACCCAAGCAAGACACATCATCGGTTATTCCTCGCATCATAAATTTGATGTGATCACACAAGAACTGGCATTTTTTGAATATAACCCTAAAACAAAAATAGGTCGCGCAGTTACTAAGACTGGATCAGTCTATATGCTTGATGGAAAACCAATGAGATTCAATGCTAAAGGCAACGTACTACTGAGCGAATTTATGGCTCAAAATGATTGCCTGATCTCCTTTGTAAGCAAAAGCTAGCGTCTAAAGCCTGATGCATTAATCGATCATTAGCTTGATTAGCGATTAGTTTTCAAACTGTAATTCAGCCAGCCTTGCATACAAGCCACCTTTTTTACGCAGTTCGACCGCATCGCCTATTTCTACAATTTCACCATTTTCCATGACAACGATTTTATCGGCCTTTTGTACTGTGGCTAATCGGTGGGCAATAATCAATGTGGTTCGGCCTTTTATGGCGGCATTGAGTCCTTCTTGCACCAGTATCTCAGATTCAGCATCGAGTGCACTGGTCGCTTCATCTAATAATAAAATAGGCGCGTTTTTTAACATAGCGCGGGCAATCGCAATGCGTTGTCTTTGCCCACCTGATAAACGTGTGCCACGTTCGCCTAAAAAGGTGTTGTAGCCATCGGGTAATTGCTCGACAAATTGTGCAACTTGTGCGGCATTTGCGACCGCTATTACAGCTTCATCCGTCGCATCTGGTTGCCCGTAGCGTATGTTGTCGAATACATTAGCTGAAAAAATAATCGGGTCTTGAGGCACAATCGCAATTAATCGACGTAAATCATGCAAGCTGATGTCATTAATATTTTGGCCATTAATCGTAATGTTGCCCGTTTGAGCATCGTAGAATCGAAGCAACAATTGAAAAATGGTGGTTTTACCTGCCCCTGACGGCCCAACCAAAGCCACGGTTTCACCAGCGTTAATGTGCAAGTTAACGCTCTTTAACGCAGGGTTAAGTGGCCGTGATGGGTAGTGGAATTGCACATTGTTAAATTGAATATCGGCTTGGGAACTATTGGCTATTGGTGAGGGATTAGTCGTTTCAGTAACGGCTGTTTCTGTATGCAATAATTCGAGCAAACGCTCCGTGGCGCCAGCGGCACGCATAATGTCGCCCCATACTTGAGCCATTGTACTTACGCTACCCGCCACCATGGCGGCATATAAGACAAATGAAGCCAGTTCCCCGCCCGTCATTACGCCGTTACTCACTTGCCGTGCGCCTAACCATAATACAAAAATAATCGTGCCCATCACCGCGGTAATAATCACTGCGGTGAATAATGCTCTGACCTTTGTTCTTCGAATTGCGGTTAAAAAACTTAATTCTGCGCTATTAGCAAAGCGGTTAGTTTCACGCATTTCTTGCGTATAAGATTGCACTGTCGGCATGGCATTTAAAATTTCACCGGCCATGGCTGAACTATCGGCAATACGGTCTTGCGATTCACGTGAGAGTTTTTTGACTGAACGGCCGATTAACATGATGGGAAAAATAAAGCAGATCATTAAACCAATATTGATTGAAAACAAGTAAAAACTGGTCACGGCAAGCATAATCATGCCGCCAATAAACTGAAACAAACTGCGTAAACCCATCGATGCCGAACTACCCACGACCGTTTGAATAAGCGTCGTGTCCCCCGTTAAACGAGAAAGTACTTCGCCTGTTTGTAGTGTTTCAAAAAACTGTGGTGATTGCCTTAATACGCTGGCATAAACTGCACTACGCAAATCCACCGTTACGCGCTCTCCTATCCACGAAACCATGTAGTAGCGCGAGGCAACCATCAGTGCCCAAAAAGAAGCTAAACCAAATAACACGCCAAACTTGGTATCGATATTAATCGTCGGAACTTCGCCATCACGATTACCAAAGCCCACATCAATTAAATCACGAAATGCTAATGGCACTAATAGTAAGGTTGCCGAAGCCAAACATAACAATACAAAAGCAATACCCATTTGTAAGCGATAAGGTTTTAAAAAAGGCCATAAATCTTTTAACGAGACAACGCGTTTTGGTTGAGGTACGCCTTTGTGATTCGTCGTATTTTCTTGCGTCATTGGTTGAGGTTTCTAAATGAATAATTAGGTATGACAATAGAGTAGCTTTAACGTGCGAACTCATTTCCACTTGGTTAAAATCTAATAGGCGATTACCCCATAACGGGCTTATGCTTGTTATGAGCAAACATAAGTAAAATAATACCAATAACAATCACAACAGCGCCGATAGGCTTACCTAAATCTTGGGATAAATTAAGGCCAATTGCGGCTGTCATAATATAAGAAATGGTTACACCGGTAGTAATAACCGCAGGAATGCTGACAATCCAATGAAAGGTGCCACGGTCAAACAGGTATTTAGTGGCTAACCACAACACACTGGTGGACAACAACATGTTTGAGAACGCGAAATAACGCCAAATTAATGAAAAATCGAGTTTCGTCATAAAGTAAGCAATAGTCAAAATAGGTATTGCTAGCAATAAGCGGTTACGCACACTTTGTGGAATATTAAACGCATCGACCACGGTTAAGCGTAATGAACGAAACGCGGTATCACCTGAGGTTATCGGGAACACAGCCACGGCGACAATCGCCATAATGCCGCCAAATAAACCTAAATAACTATTCGCGATGTGGTTCACTACTAATCCAGGACCGCCTTGGTCGAGTAATGCTGTTAGTCCTGCATAACCATCAGGGAATGCGGCAATACCAGCTAGCGCCCAAACGCAGGCGACAATGCCTTCACACAACATTGCGCCATAATACACAGGACGCACGTATTTTTCGTTGGTTAAACAACGAGCAATAATAGGCGCTTGGGTCGAGTGAAAACCACTGATCGCACCACAGGTAATCGTCACGAATAATAGCGGCCAAGTCGGCAAACCATCAGGGTTAGGTGTTAAAAAATCATGAGCATGGTCGGCCTCAAAATAGGCCATAAAATCCCCTGTTACGGGTAAGTGTGGCGCCTCTATTAATAACGCGACCGCGATCATAGTGGTCATCACTATCATTAACAAACCAAAAATAGGGTAAAACTTGGTGATAATTTTATCGATAGGCAACAAGGTCGCTAAAAAGTAGTAAGCCAAAATAACCAGCACCCAAAAGGTATTGTTAGCTAAAAACGTACCTTGAAATGATTCCAAATTACTTAATAAACCGGCTGGACTCATGATAAAGACCACGCCAACAAAAAACAGCAACATGGCGGTAAATATCAGCATAAAGCCTTTGAATACCACGTTGTAATAATGGCCTGCGATTTCTGGCAGACTTTTACCGTCTTCCTTAATACTCATTACACCTGAGAAATAATCATGAACAGCACCGCCTAAAACATTACCGATAACAATCCACACTAATGCAATTGGGCCATACAGAGCGCCCAAAATAGGACCGAAAATAGGACCTACACCGGCAATGTTTAAAAACTGGATTAGAAAAGCGCGAACGGGATGAATAGGCAGGTAATCCACACCGTCACTGAAGCGAGATTGCGGAGTGACAATAGTCGAGTCGATCCCTGCTTGTTTTTCAACAAAGGGGCTATAAAACTTATAGCCAAGGATCAGTATAGTGATACAGATAAAAAAGATGGTCATAACAGCGCGTGTCTCTGTTTAGCGTATTTCGAAATAGAGTGCGACAAACGCACTCAGCCTTTAATGCTATGAATATGTTTAATAATTTAACAGCGCGTTAAAATATGGTAGAGATAATAACAAACTCGAACACAATAAATGGAAAATACCAGTTATTGCTACTAACGCCTAGTTAAAGAAAATGTATTTAACCAGCAGTTATTAAATTAATGGGGTCATATATGGACACGCCAAATAAATCAACACAATGAGACCTTTGCACGAAACCGGCAAAAACATACTAGAAATGAGATAATACACCCTACGGAAATCATCAGGAATGGGCTCATACATGGCGTGGAAAAACCTACAACAAACTAGTTTTGCCGATTCAATGCTGATTGACC
>JAGXHJ010000101.1 GCA_024636315.1 Methylophaga sp. | reverse complement strand
GGTCAATCAGCATTGAATCGGCAAAACTAGTTTGTTGTAGGTTTTTCCACGCCATGTATGAGCCCATTCCTGATGATTTTCGTAGGGTGTATTATCTCATTTCTAGTATGTTTTTGCCGGTTTCGTGCAAAGGTCTCACGTAATATATATGACAAGGCATCAAAAATAGTCAGTGGACTTGATATCTTTGTAGACGAAGAGCCATAAGATGATAAATTATAATCAGATAATGTGTTGTTAATTGTGTGCCCTAGTGAGTGTTGGCATATTAACGTGTGATGCTTCAATAATCATATCGTCATTTAACGCCACTTAAAGTCAATATCGATGCCTATCAATAATAGGGCAATTTAAAACGGTTTTATTTTAACGTTACTCTGAATTACTCGTGCTATTAAGAACACCACAGTTAATCCCGTCACCAACCTCAATTTTATTCCACTCCATCACACTAACCCAACATCTTCTCGTGTCAGTGTTGTTTTTCAGAATTACTGAACATTCATCATTATGGTGTACTAGCTGTTGGTTCATACCAGCGTCTGGCATCCACTGCCGAACAGGCAGCTTAGAAATTCGAAATGGACTTGTAGACTAACAATCAAAAGTGATGTAATTTCAAAACGTTCAAAATCGGGTGGGCACGGACTGAATTTTAGGAGTTGGTGACCACTTAGACTGAGGGTCGTTTTTAGGAAAGTGGGGCGCCTGACAGGAATCGAACAGTTTCGGAAACCAGTACTCTATCCAGCTGAGCTACAGGCGCGATGACTTTCTATTTTACCCGAATTGAGTGTTAGCTGTTGTGCCTATTTCACTCATGAGTGCAAGCTTCGGAAGGCGGTAAAGTGTTAGTATTTAATGCGTCTTTAAGCAGTGTTAATCAGCTAGTTTAAGTATAAGTTAATTATATCAGTGTGTTATCAATATTAACTTAACATTAAATTGTACCTTTTAAAGCCTATTATTTATTGATTCCATATTTTATATGGGCACAAAGTTTATTAGAGTGTTGAGTGCTAGCCTATAGTATGCCATGCTACAAAATATGGTAATTAACAAAATAATATCCCTCATTTCGAAAGAATCTTTAGTTTCAGAAAATCGATTGCAAGAGATTGTCGATTTTTTAGAGGCGCCAAGTTCATTTGAAAAGCTACAGGGAATTAAGGTTGTTCTACCTAGACTCGAACGGCTCATTCCCTGGTTTGAGGCATTAGGTCACGACAACTTTCTGCCCGTTGAATTGCAGATTGTTCTAAAAACAGTTTGTGATGCTAAGGACCTGTGGCTAACAAAATTACCATATGAGACTTCACGTCACATGGGAATTCGTAATTTTTTAGTGGGTTCCATTCAACATCATCCTCTCTATTCGGTTTTCACTGAGTTTGAAGGAAACCTACATCAGGAGTTATTAGTTGCACCATTTTTAGCTTTATTTGTAATAGAGTTCAAAAAGTCTGATACATCTAGTGGTGTCAAAAAATCTGCAGCAGACAATATACGTAAATTGCTTAATCCTGACAGCGTTGAAGGTCGGCAGCTCCAAAGTCTATATGATGAAAACATTCCAGATCTGAACGATATTGATCAGGTTTTCAGTATAGCTAAAAGTCTAAAGTCGCTGAGATGGATAGGCGATTTAAGTCAAAAACCAAGAAGTAATAGTGGTTACGCAAAAAAGCACAAAGAGCATGACAAACAATTAAATCAACCTCATAGCTGGAGTGATAAGCATCATCCCAAAGCAAAAGTAAAATTAGTTAAGCGAAATCCAATTTGGAAAGACAAAAAAGTATCCCTTAAAGGATTGTCTAGTGAGGAAATTGGAGAAGTAGAAGAGATTATACTTTCACCACCCAATGCTGATTTTGATGTGGATTTATTACAACGTCGATTATCACTATATAGTGAGATGGATCATCAACATCTTCTATGGCGATGGCAGCATCTTAATCCAAACGAAGTGTCATGGATTAAGAATGAAATTACGTCACTCATTGCCAATAATGAATTGATTGGTCTTCTTTTAGGCTTATCAATTTGTACTGCACGCTCAGTGTCTGAACTATTGTTAATACATGTACAGTTTCATCCGCCGCAAACAAATAGCACAGCAGATAGCCGTGTATGGTTGTCACCAAATTTAGGTGTATTAAGTCATCCTGCTTATGCACCACCGAATGCCTTTATTCCTGATGAAGAACAGCAACAAATACTACAACCAACAAATGATACTGTGGTCTTGTCTATACCAGACATAATAAAAAAGGCTTGCCATAAATTCATCGCTCGACAGTATGATGAGCAAACGCTCGGTGAAGTATTTGACCTTACGCCTGAAAGGGCTGAAAAATTAGTTAAAGAATGGTGTTCTAAGGCAAGACAACGATCTGGCTTTATTAGGATCACACGAGCTAGGATAAAAAACTGGGGTGTTCAACATATATTAGGTGTGACACACGATCCGGCACTGACGGCACATTTATTTTGGTTTGATTCGGGTAATTCATCATCAGTCTATTATGCGAATTATTCGTCAAGCCAATTACAAGAAAACTACTCAGATGGTATGCGTCTTATTTTAGGCGATACGACTTCTTATCCATACAGTGCATATTTTGTTGGTTCTAAACTTTCTGTAACGCCAGAGATTGTATCTTTATGGATAAAGAATTGGAAAGAAGATCTGGCTGCTGCTAGACAATTATCAGGGCTAGAAAGGTTAGTTGCAGAGCATAATCATCTGACGATCTATACGGTCATGATGTTGATGTTTATAACGGGACATCGCGATGTAACAGACCCGTTTGAAGATTTAACGCGTTACGATGAACAGACGGGAACATTTGTGATCGCGGATAAGATGGATGGAACAAGCGATAACGGTCGACTTGTATGGCTTTGTGAAACCTCTAAAATACAAATTAAGGCTTATGTTGAACATCTACGCGGTCTTGCAAGTCGTTTACCTCCTTATGACAGCTTGCTCTCAAAACGTATAGAGAAGTTGATTAACGATGACAAATCTAACTTACCATTCTTTTTTTTACTGGAAAATGTCGTTAGGAAAGGGATTTCATTACCACTGCCGATACAAATAACGCCTAAAGTAATGACGGGCTTATTGCAGTTACCTGTACCACTCAATTGGACGCGACACTATTTAAGTACTTATCTTCGTCGAGCTGGTGTTCCAGCAGAATATATTCATTATCAATTGGATCATTTGCAACGAGGTCAGCGGTTTGATGGCACTTATTCCATTTTAAGTGTTGATGATATAGGTGAAATTTTACAACCAGCATTGGAATGTTTATCTGAACAAGTCGGCTGGACGGTTATCACCGGGTTAAAAAGTTTTCCTGTTCGAGAAAGTAAATTTAAGTTTGAGCAACATAGATGGATCGTTGGGTCTAAAGTTAGAGCAAAACATCGAACTGAACGTAAGCAACACTTTAAAAATAGTGTCGATGATATTATTGAGCGAATAGATCTAGATAAGATAACGGAAGAAGGTTTAGCAGCAGTTTTAAAGGATATTGATATCACTTTTAAGACTGAGGGAGAACGTCTGCACGCTCAGAGAATGATCTTCGATGTATTAAAGCAACATTCTTATCAAACTGAAGTATTGATGAGAAAACAATGGTCTTTATCAAAACCGCTCCCTAATGATGTAAGTATATTTAATCTAAGTCACGGTTCTAATTTAAAATTAGGGCGAAATATTCGGCAGATGATACGCGACTGGGCGGAAGAGTTATCTATACATTGTGATGATAATGTTCAATGGCAGTCGTTATTACTCGCAAGTGCCATTTTTGAAGGTGGTTTACTGCAAGAAACATTTCAAGAACAGCTTCTAGAGAAATTTAATAGTAATTTTTATAGTTTAAATGATGTTCTTTGGCTAGAATTTGATGATCATAGTTATAAGCCAGCAGCGATCAGACGATGGTTACCTGATCCGTTTACGACGCTCATTTTATTGGCAATACGAAAACGATTTGTTAATAACGATACGATAATCTCATCAAACATAAAAAGAATAATACTAAAGCGGTTTGGCATTAAATCCTTTGCTGATCTGCTTTCGATAGCCCAATCTTTATATATAGTCGAATTACCTGCTTATCTTGCTCATTACGCTACAGGTAGACTTCAATCTGCAAGCTTGCCGAATAAGGCATGGTTACGTTTTATTTCTGGACAGCATTTTAGCTCTGTAGAGAAAGATGAAACAAACGAATTACCCATTGACACCATAACGATAAATGACAGACCAAGGCTGCCATCAAAGACGAGTGAGTTTAAAAATAGGACACTTTTATATCCGACAGGGCAGGGAGTACGAGGCCAGGTAAGACAGCTCTTGAGTAAAGCTGAAGAACAAGCTCGTCATTATTCTCGTGACAACGTAATAGAGTCTTTGAACCAGATTTTGGTTGAAAATAAACCTGAGATCTCTGTTTTTTTAACTGCTTTACTTGAATGGACGCTGTTGTTACTTAACAAAGGGCGGGCAAAGCCTCGATTAGCAATCTCAACGGTACGAGATTATTACCTTAAAATTGGTCGTCATTTATATGAAATTACGTGGCATTACTTTGATTTTTCTGAGCTGGATGAAGAAGACTTTATGCGTATTTATAGTGATACCTTAGAATTCACAACGATAGAAAACCGGCCATCGAATACCGCTTTACTGGAAGACTTTCATCGATTTATTCAAAAGCAGTATGACGTTCCAATTATTGATTTTAATGAGATAGAGCCGAATAGAAAAGGGGTGTCAGTGCGACCTAATCTATTGTTAGAAAATGAGTATCGACATGTATGTTCTCAATTGCCAAGAGGTAAGCGCAGTGCAATGATGCTCGCATACCGTGGCAGAATGCGAGGGAAAGAAATTCGTCAGATCAGCATATCAGACATTCATTTGAATGCTCTGCCTGTTATCACCATTAGAAGTGTTGCTAATAAAAAAACAAAGAGTATCGCTGGAATAAGGCAATATGCCATTCAACAGAGTATTGCTCAGGAAGAAATTGAAGACTTAAACGAGATGGTGGAATTATGCCGATTAAACGGTATGACCTATTTATCTGAAATTCTCGCAGATGATTATAACCAAGATCTACAACAGAAAATAAGACAGATAACAGGCGATGAAAGCATGGTCAGTTACGATATGCGTCACAGCGCCGCAACATTATCTATCTTGAAATCAACGCTACCCAAATCGTCTTGGCCACTTGGTTTGGCAGATGCTGAAACATCATCAGAAACAATAGAAAATACGCGGCAATACTATTTTGGAGCGACTCACAAAACAAGAAGGCTACTATTTCAGGAGGCTATGCAAACGGGTCATCGTTCACCATCTACTACATTAGCTAGTTATACCCACCATTTGGATTGGGCATTGCATGATGCATTGGTTCAAAAACAAGATATCAGTTACAAATTACTTGAGTGTCTAACGGGACTACCTCAGGTGACCTTTAGAAAGCTCCGTCATCAAAATGATGAACATGACTATGTTCGCAAACTGATGAAAAAAATATCTGGCCTAGTGAAACTAGAAGAACCTAAACACGCAAAAGAGTTGCTAAATCATAATGCTCTTATTAAGTATATACCCAGTATTTATCCTGAATCACTCACTTTTGTTTTGGAAGTTATTCGATTATATGAAGAAGGTTTCACAACCGCTGTCATAGCACAGAAAATGGAATTGGATGAAGAGGCGATTATTGCGTGGCTGAAAAGAAAATCAATCATGGAATCGCAGTCCGGTTATAGGCTGAATAAGTTGCCTAAAGAGGAGCGTTGGCTCAGTAAGGAATTTGCAAGCTCACTTACATTTTTAGAAAAACAAATATGTTGCGGTGAACCCAGTAAAACTATTCTCGATCTCTTAAATCATTTTGTCAGTTATTATCAATCGCATTTGGATACTGTTTTTTTCGACCAAGTAGAGCTGGTTGAAAATTGGGTTAAGAGTTTGCAAGCATTAGGCATATCATCGGCAGACATGGCGCTAGTTGTCCCTACCAATCACTCATTTTGGAGTGAAAAGACGGCACAGGATAATTGCCTGCATGAGCTTGGGATATCGTCAGTACAGCTAATGTCACGTGGTGTGAATTCAAGGAGTTGGCAGGCAGTAAAAAATCCCGGACTCGGTATTTGTATTACTGCAAAATCTGATATGGATGGACGCGTATCAGTACAAAAAGATCTTAATTTATTGTTATTTTCAGCTGGTTGTCTGATTGAATTACCCCCAAGCTAGTATGTGTGTGTCGCAAACGAGTTAATTTCGTAAGGTAAGAAATGACAACAGAATACCTTGAGCATGCGGATTCATTGGCTTTACAGTTATATCTCCTAACCGCACGAATTTCATATCCGGTTATTTGTATTTTTATCATAGATAAATCATTAAGGTTTAATTTAGCATCACGCTAAGAGATGTTTTATTAATTGTTATGGGGATTTATGATGGAAAAAATTAGTAATAATTCAAATGCTGGACTAACGCTAACAGTCCAACAAACGAAATTGTTAATTTCACAACTTGAGAGGACTATGCGAGCAGCCCGCAATGCACATGAAGCAAATAATCAGGAGCAGATGGAATTAGAGGTTCAAGCAATTATTAATGGAGTCGTTTCTAATTTTACTGAGGATTATAAGCTTGATGATGCAGGTTTAATGCATATAAATGTTGATCTAAAAAACAGTGATGTAAAAACTAAACCCGCTCTCAAAGTCAAACCCTTTATACCCTACGAAGGCAGGATGGGCTTGAAACTCAAAGAATATAACACTGAAACCTCGCAAGCAAAGTGCCAGATCTATAAAGCTGAAAACATCAACCCACCAAGCGGTTCGGTCAAATTTACATTTGTAAATTTAGAGACGGAATTAGTATTTACAGTCCTATCTAGAATGTTTCCAACAGTCAGTGTTTTTGTTGTCAAAGAAAATGTCGCCACAGTTGATATATATCAAATCCAACAGATTATAGGTATTGATGGTGAGAAGGTTAAGTCTGATCTTTTTGTGGATGATATTTGTGATGCCTGCCCAATATCTAAGCAGGTCGTTATTGATAATATCGGATTTAGTAAAAAATCAGTCTAATAATGTCTGTCATTTTATCTAACGGCCAGCAAAATCGTTAGCCAGCTTTTCGGTAGTTATCTACATTTCTCTTTTACCTTATGACTTGTAGCATAGGTAGCGACCAGTTTTAGAAATAATTCAAACAATGACAATAGTCAGTAAATTCAGGCATAACAAGGAAATGCACAGGAAAAAATACTGCTCCGTACGTTACGCAATATTTTTCCCGTGATTTAGGCGCTGAGCATGTTGCATCGACCGGAGGAAGTCCAAACTGATGTGTCTTCAAGGATATCGTGCAGCATTGCAGCGACTAGAAGAGCTGTATCGAGAACGCCTGCATTCAGAAAATGATTATATGTCACCTGCACAATACGAAATACAGAAAAAAGTCTGTGTAATTGTGTGTTCTAGTTAGTATTGACACATCATACCAAATGAAACGTTAGAGCCTAAATACCCAATAAATCATCGATATTTAGAGCTTTATTCAGTATTTTCTTTTACTATTCATTATGGTTACAGCTATTTTTAAAATTTCAAATATGCTTTAGGAAATCACATATGGAAGTGCTCATCATTTTAGCGGTCATCTATGTACTATTCGTGATTATCAAAAAAAGTAATAATTCAAAGAGGCCATCAAACAATACAAACAAATCATGGCAAGTAGAGTCGCCATCGAATTCTTCTCATCAAATCACAGCCAAACAAAATTTCGAAGATAATGAAGGTTTAGCAAGCTTTACCATTTCTTTTGGTACAAAAGAGACTGAAAGTCGAAATACAAAACCTGCAGAATGGATTAGTCCTGGAACATTGATAAAAATTAAAGATACGACAATTACAGGAGGCTTTTTCTATTTTGGAGGTAGACTGAAATCTATTGATGGTTATGGTACAGATGCAGCCTTAATAGATGACTTTCTTGATGTTAGATCGGAAAGAATGGATTATACCGATGACAGTCTGGGTTATTGGCCAAAATACAGTACTATTTCTTCTAAATGTCGAGGCGCATTTTTGGATTGGCTGGAAAGCGGACGAGAGAATCCTACTGCACAACTTGGCTACGTGTTCATCTATTTCTATGGCTTAGAGCGAAGAGTCTTAGTCGATTCTCAAAAAGGCCAAGTATTGGATCAAGAATTTCAGCAAATCTTTGCTGAAATTCAGCGCTTGCAAGACATTTATGGCACGAGTAATTCATTTAAAAATTACTCCACTAGGCTTATGGAAGCAATGTGCATCCTTCGTCCCACTGTTGTGACCATTGATGCCGATACATTAAGCCATCGTTATGATGCTTTATTATTCAGTTATCTGCTAGCTAAAACAGTTAAAGCTGAAGCTGCTATTCCAGCTGAACTTGCCTTGATGTGGATAAAGAGTTCACCATTTTTTAGCTTAAAAACACCTGCTAGAAGGTGTAAATATGAATTTAACGCTCTGTTCAAGATAAAATATACTGAAAAATTTGGCGATGGAATGGTGGTTAAGCCAAATAAAACACCTTTAAAACTCTACTACCAATCAGCTAGCAGCACCCTTAGGGGCATCGAACTATCTCAAGAAGATTTACCCGATCCAAGCGGCTTAAAAGGCCCAATCAATAAACTCATTCCAATTGCCGATGCATGTATGCTGGCATTGGATCCCTATAGCCGATACTTAGGTCGTAAAGATTCCTCACGCAATGACCTTGATGCCATTATGTTGTTACCAGATGAACTTGCTAACGACATGACGTCACCGGTAATCGCTAAGTTTAAACAGTTGGCTCACCTTATCGTTGCTCAAAATGATGGCATTACATCCGTTACTGATTTTTGGCGCTACGTAGACTCAAATCCTCCCGCCAAGCTAAATAAGAAAGAAGCTGAGTTAATGGCCAACATTGCAGCTAAAGCTGGATATGGTATCGCCCCTGATATCAACATTCATCATGCCATGCCATCACTGGATGGAAAGGTCATTTTATTTACCGTGGGCCATGAAAAAGGCTTTGTACCATCAAAAGCATTTAATGAAGTCGGCATGGCATTAAGACTTGGAGCTATGGTGGCTAATGCGGATGGAAGTGTTGATGAGTTAGAATACTCTGTTCTCGGGGCGTTGATCGATAACGATCCTAAGCTCAATGTTACTGAAAAACGCTCTCTCCATGCTTATCTGAAATGGCGACTCAATTCGCCTTCTGATGCTGTAGGTCTAAAAGCACGAATTGAAAAACTAGGTAGTGCAGAAAAAGATTTTGTAAGTCATATATTAGTGAGTGTTGCTTTGGCTGATGGGAAGATTGATTCTGATGAAATCAAACAGCTGGAAAAACTATATACAACACTGGGATTAGACCGAACCCGGGTTACTAGTGACATTCATGTCCAATCTTCATCAAATATGCATGTAGAACCATTACAAACACTGAATATAAGTAAACAAGATTCAAGCTTTAAGCTTAATGAGGAACTCATTAATTTGCATGAATCTCAAACGAAAGATGTGCAAAGTATGCTGCACTCGATTTTTGCTAGCGATGAGCAAGATACTATGGATCCTATTATAGACGAGCATGAAGGTATTGATGCTTCACTCGATAAAGTTCATAAGTTACTTTTAGAAAAACTGATAGAACAAGAAACTTGGCCAAGGCAAGCAGTAGAAGATATCTGTCAGTCATTAGGGCTAATGGTCGATGGTGCCATCGAAACTATCAATGATTGGTCATATGAAATATATGATACGCCAATATTTGAAGACGAAGGTGACATAATGGTCGATCAAGAAATCGTCGCCGAGCTCAAATAATAAGGAATTAGTTATGTCTGAAAAGAAAATCCGATTGAAAGAGCGAGATGCCATCATTCAATCATTAAAATCAGGTGTCACGCCCAAGCAAGGGATCCAGCATATTCAGGTTGGTCGTTCAAATGAAATGAAAGCACTTTTTCAGGACATTGAACGTATATCTCAAGGTGGCTCTGCATTTCGTTTGATTATTGGAGAGTATGGCTCAGGTAAAACATTCTTCTTAAGTGTTGTTAGATCTATTGCGCTTGAGAAAAAACTTGTGACCGTGAATGCTGATTTATCACCAGATAGACGAATACATGCTTCTTCTGGCCAAGCTAGAAACCTTTATTCAGAGCTCATGCGAAACCTTGCTACCCGTAACAAACCTGATGGCAATGCTTTAACCAGTGTTGTTGAGCGATTTGTTACTCAAGCGTGCAAAGAATCTGATGAGTCTGGAAAGTCCGTATCAGAGGTTATTCATCAAAAACTCTCTGCTTTATCTGAGTTAGTTGGTGGCTATGATTTTGCCAAAGTCATTGAAGCATATTGGCTAGGTCACGAGCAAGATGATGAAAACTTAAAAATGGCGGCTATTCGTTGGCTGCGCGCTGAATACTCAACAAAAACGGATGCCCGTAATGATTTGGGGGTTCGAACCATCATTTCAGATGGCTCATTTTATGACTCGTTAAAATTAATGAGTCTATTTGTCCGTCAAGCTGGCTATGATGGTTTACTGGTGAACCTTGATGAAATGGTCAATCTCTACAAACTTAATAACACCCAAGCTCGAACCTCTAACTATGAGCAAATTCTTCGGATCTTGAATGACTGCTTGCAAGGGTCAGCCGAATATTTGGGGTTCCTACTCGGTGGTACCCCTGAATTTTTGTTAGATCCACGCAAAGGACTGTTCAGCTATGAAGCCCTGCAATCACGTCTAGCTGTTAACAATTTTGCACAACGTGCAGGTGTGATCGACTACAGTTCGCCTACATTGCATCTTGCTAGCCTAACGCCAGAAGAACTTTATATTCTGCTCAAAAACCTTCGTCACGTATATTCAAGTGGTGATACAACGGCTTATCTCATTCCAGATGAAGCGTTGGTGTCTTTTCTACACCATTGTAGTAAAACTATTGGTGATGCTTATTTTCGCACGCCACGAAATACCATCAAAGCATTCTTAGATATGCTTTCCGTTATTGAACAACACCCGAGTATTGAATGGACAAATCTCATCGAAAATATCTCGATTGAAGATGAAAAGCCTACGGATATGAATACTGAAATTTTTGATGATCAGACGCTTGATAATCAAGCTTCTGAAGAAGGTCTTACCGACTTCAGACTATGAATGAGCAATACCATAAGCTGCATCCGAAGGTTCAGAAATGGGTCTTTAATCAAGGTTGGCCTGAATTAAGAGAAATCCAAAACAAAGCAATTGAGCCTATTTTAGCAGGTGATCGTGATGTATTAATAAGCGCTTCAACAGCCGCAGGCAAAACTGAGGCTTTCTTTTTGCCTGCCTGCAGTGCAATTGCAGATAGTCCAGAAGGCTTTGGGATCCTCTATATAAGTCCATTAAAAGCACTTATTAATGATCAATACCGACGATTAGAAAGTCTGTGTGATCTACTAGAGATGGACGTCACACCTTGGCATGGGGATAGTCTCCAGTCAAAAAAGAAAAAAGCCAAAAAATCACCTTCGGGAATATTGTTAATTACACCCGAGTCATTGGAATCTTTACTTGTTAGAGAAGCTGGTTGGGTTTCAGAATCTTTCAGTGCAATAAAATACATCGTTATTGACGAGTTTCATGCATTTATTGGTAGTGAGCGTGGTAATCATCTTTTATCATTACTTAATAGATTGGAGCATCTCCTAGGTCGGCATAATTCACCTATCCCCCGTATAGCACTCAGCGCAACATTAGGAAATATTGAGCAAGTCCCGCTATTGTTACGTTCAACACAGTCTTTACCCTGTGAAATTATTACCTCTTCGCAGAGCCAAACTTCTTTAAAAATTCAAATCCGAGGCTATATTGATTCAGAACCGGTTCGAAATAATGAAGAATCAGAAAGCTCAGCCGAACTACAGATTTGCAAAGATTTATATAATATCTGCCGTGGTGATTCTCATCTTGTTTTTGCAAATAGCCGCCAACGAACTGAAAATATCGCAGCCCAGCTAAGTGATATGTGCGAGCAAAATGCAGTTCCGAATGAGTTTTTTCCACATCATGGTTCACTTGCAAAAGAACTTCGTGAAGATCTGGAGTCCAGACTTCAGAGGGAAACGATACCAACTACAGCCATATGCACAATGACACTTGAGCTTGGGATCGATATTGGCAAGGTAAATTCAGTTGCACAGGTAACCGCACCTCATTCAGTTTCAAGCTTAAGACAGCGTTTAGGTCGTTCTGGTAGGCGCGGTAACGCTTCAATTTTACGAATGTTTATTGCTGAAAATGCATTAAATGAACGTACAAATGCCCTTGATAATTTAAGGCTGGAGCTAGTTCAATCAATTGCCATGATGCGGCTGTTAATTGCTAATAAGTGGTTTGAACCAGCAGATACTAGCCAATACCATTTCTCAACTTTGTTGCATCAAATTCTAGCAGTAACGGCTCAATGGGGTGGCATTCGTCCAGACCAACTTTACGGCCTTTTATGTAAAACGGGCCCCTTTGGAAAAGTCACTATTGAGCATTTCAAAGTTTTACTTTCTCATATGGCAACGAGAGAATTACTCACTCAGTTTTCAAGTGGAGAAATTGTTTTGGGGCTGATGGGTGAGCGCTTAGTGAGCCACTATAGTTTCTATGCTGTTTTTAAAACACCTGAAGAGTATCGGATCGTTGTGGGAAATAAAACGCTTGGTACACTTCCTATTGATACCCTAATTGTACCTGATCAACATATTGTGTTTGGTGGTAGACGTTGGAAGGTTCTTGAAGTTAATACTGAGAAGAAAGTTATTTATTTAGAAGCTACCAAAGGTGGAAAGCCGCCAAAATTTGGTGGCCAAGGATTAGTAGTTCATGATGAAATTAGAAAAGAGATGTTTGAAATCTTTCGATCAGGAGAGCATCGCATTACAATTAGTGATAATAAAATCGAATTTATTGATGAAACGGCTTTGAAACTAATGACCGAAGCTCATCAATTTTTTAAATCTGCCAATCTTGAAAATAAACGTATTTTGCAAATTGGAAAAAACGTACTAATTTTTCCATGGATGGGAGACAAAGTCGTTAATACACTAACGGCGATTTTAAGGCTTAAAGGTTACGAAGCTGATGCCTTTTCTGGAGTGATTGATGTCCATAAGGCTGAAGAAAAAGATGTATCAAAGGCCTTAAAATTAATGGCCAACGAAAAACTACCCTCAAACAAGGATCTTGCAGAAAATGTTCCAGAAAAGCATACCGAGAAATACGATGAGTTTCTTCCAGAGTCACTATTAGACCTAGGCTTCGGTCAACGTGTCTTTGATGTTGAGGCGACTAGCTCTTGGCTTAAGACACAACATGTAAACTTCTGACAATTGATTTTATGAAGTCGCAATCTGGGTTCCAATATAAATAATTGTATAAACAGCATTTTCACATATTGGCATCAGCTTTCAAGTTGCTCTGTCATGCGCTCAATAGCGATCGCGCGTCGTTAAGACCTGTAGCTGTAAATAAACGTCCAATAGTTACCAGCGGTCAGCACTGGGACTGACTATTATCTTACTGAATTTAGGACTATTTAAGGGACTAACATACATTAATACCACTTTCAGGAAAATACGATTTTCCAATAAGTGCTTTATACCCCAGCGTTTTACCTGCAGCCCCTAATATCATTGATTCGATTCGTTCTAATGTATGACGTTTCACATTGCCAT
>JAGXHJ010000100.1 GCA_024636315.1 Methylophaga sp. | reverse complement strand
GGTCAATCAGCATTGAATCGGCAAAACTAGTTTGTTGTAGGTTTTTCCACGCCATGTATGAGCCCATTCCTGATGATTTTCGTAGGGTGTATTATCTCATTTCTAGTATGTTTTTGCCGGTTTCGTGCAAAGGTCTCACTTAGTGTTAAAATAATCGCTTTTAATTATCAGGAGCCTTACTGAATGGCTTTCGAACATATCAACTTACCTGAGAATGGCAATGTTATTCGTGTTAATGCGGATTTTTCTTTAGATGTGCCAAACCAACCGATCATTCCATTCATAGAGGGTGATGGCATTGGCGTTGATATTACACCAGCAATGATTTCAGTCATTGATGCCGCAGTTAATAAAGCCTATGGCAGTGAGCGCAAAATAGCATGGATGGAAGTCTATGCCGGTGAAAAAGCAACCAAAACATATGGTGCGGATCAATATTTACCTGAAGAAACTATGCAGGCGCTGAAAGACTATGCTGTTTCTATAAAAGGTCCCTTGATGACGCCAGTGGGTGGCGGTATGCGCTCATTAAATGTGACTATGCGCCAAACACTAGATTTATATCTTTGCCAACGACCAGTTCGTTATTATCCTGGTACACCTAGCCCAGTTAAAGCACCTGAAAAAATTGATATGGTTATCTTCCGCGAAAATTCAGAAGATATTTATGCAGGTATTGAGTGGGCCGCAGAAAGTGCGGATGCTAAAAAAATTATCAAGTTTTTACAAGAAGAAATGGGCGTTACTAAAATCCGTTTCCCTGAAACGTCAGGTATTGGTATTAAACCCGTTTCACGTGAAGGTACAGAACGCTTAGTACGGAAAGCGATCCAGTATGCAGTTGATAATAACCGCGATTCTGTCACCATAGTACACAAAGGTAATATCATGAAGTTCACTGAAGGTGGCTTCAAACTTTGGGGTTATGAGCTTGCAGCAAAAGAATTTGGTGCAATGCCATTAGATGGTGGTGAATGGAAATCATTTAAAAATCCAAATACGGGTAAAGACATTGTTATCAAAGATTGTATTGCCGATGCCTTTTTACAAGAAATTTTGTTGCACCCATCTGCTTATGATGTGGTGGCAACATTAAATCTAAATGGTGATTATATTTCGGATGCATTAGCCGCTCAGGTTGGTGGTATTGGTATTGCACCTGGTGCAAATCTATCTGATTCAATCGCTATTTTTGAAGCAACTCATGGTACTGCACCTACTCTAGCTGGTAAAAACATGGCAAATCCATCGTCATTGATTTTGTCAGCTGAAATGTTACTACGCCACCTTGGCTGGCTTGAAGCCGCAGATTTAGTTGTCGCGGGTGTGGCAGGTGCAATTATGAACTCTCAAGTCACGTGTGATTTGGCCGAGATGGTAGGTGTAGAAGCCCTAAGTAGTAGTGATTACGCGGCCTCAGTTATAAGCCATATGTAATCGCGCTGTTGAGATAAAGTACACAAGTGCGAACTGAACTCAGCAAATATAAATTCAATCCTTAAGGAAATTAAAATGAAAGTAGCAGAAAATACCGTTGTAGTCATTGACTACACCTTGACGAATAATGAAGGCGAAGTCATCGATACTTCTGATGGCGCAGGCCCATTAGCGTATCTACAAGGCTTTGGTAACATCATTGATGGTCTTGAAGAAGCGTTAGCCGGCAAACAAGCGGGCGATAAAGTTAAAGCGAGCATTGAACCAGCAAAAGCTTATGGCGAACGTCATGATGAAATGGCACAAGAAGTACCAAAAGAATTATTTGGCGGCGTTGATAATATCGAACTCGGTATGCAATTTGAATCTGAAACTGATGATGGTCCTGTAATGGTTACCGTTGTTGCTATCACTGACGACATGGTCACTGTAGATGGTAACCATCCATTAGCAGGTGTTCACTTGAACTTTGACGTAACAATACGTGAAGTACGTGAAGCGACTGCAGAAGAATTGGAACATGGTCATGTACATGGCGATGGCGGCCATCACCATTAAGCAATAGTTTTTTCAATTTCGACGGATGGTTAAGTTGTCTGTCACATAGTTGAATTAAAAACCTTTTGTTTAAGTATAATGATAAAACAAAGGCGGGCTTTTATAGCCCGTCTTTTTAATTTTTAATATAGCTAGAATAAATATAATATATGCAAAATCAGACTCAATTGAACCAGCAATTTGGCATTAAGGATCAACTCCAGTTTAGTCTGGCGGATAATGGATTCGTAATGATTGATATTTCCAATCAGTATGCTAAAGCAACAATTTCTACCTATGCAGGTCAGATTGTTTCTTATCAACCTAATAGTGCGACAGAAGATTTATTTTTTCTAAGCGATAAGGTGCAGTATCAAGAAGGTAAAGCAATTAGAGGCGGTGTTCCTATCTGCTGGCCATGGTTTGGTGATGATACGTCGGGTTTTGAACGTCCGCCGCATGGTTTTGTACGCAATCAGCAATGGGATGTACTATCGACTGAGACGCTAGAAGATGGCAGAACAAGTGTGATTTTAGCTACTGCTGATAGCGATATGACTCGGGAATTATGGCATTATGAATTTAATTTAGAACTGCAATTAATTATCGGTTCAAATCTTGAAATGAAGCTAAAAACAAAAAATACCGGTAAACAATTCTTCACGATAACCCAAGCTTTACATACTTATTTTAAGGTGAGTGATGTGAGTAATGTGTTAATTAAAGGACTTGATGGTAAGCCGTACATTGATAAGTTAGATTCTTTTGCTGTTAAGCAACAAGATGACGATATTGTGGTTTCTCAAGAGATCGATAGGATTTACCAGAAATCACCCAAACAGATCTCATTGACGGATAGTGGTTTTAATCGCACGATCACCATTTCATCTTATGGAAGTGATACCACCATCGTATGGAATCCTTGGTCGACCTCAGTTAGCAAAATTGCTGATTTGAATTTAGACAGTTATCGAAATTTTGTCTGTGTTGAAACAGCAAATGTGTTTACAGATAGCCTGACTATTATACCCGCAGGTCGCGAACATGTCGTTACAACGGTGTTTAGCATCAGTTAGTTTGGCGTAATTTTTCTCTGTTAATAAATAACCATTGAATGGCGATAATGGGAATAGCAGACAATATTTTACCGTCAAGCAGTAGCTGATAGACTTTATCAAACTTCATGGTAGTGACGGAGATATCTTCATCTTCATGATCTAAGCCATGGATGCCACCTATATGGGTTGTGTCGACTCGGCCATAAAACAAGCTTAACAATTCTGACGTGCCACCCGGAGAGGTGAAAAAGTCATTTATTTTGGTTAATTGTTGAATTTCACAGCCCGCTTCTTCGATTGATTCGCGATAGGCAACTTCTTCGGCTGTTTCGCCAGGCTCAATTGCACCCGCTACAATTTCTAATAACCATGCTTGCTCGGGCATTTGCATCGCGCCAATTCGAAATTGCTCAATGATCACCACTTCATCGCGAATTGGGTCATAAAGTAAAACAGCTACACAATTACCACGTTGAAATATCTCACGGGTGATGGGTTGGCTCCATCCCCCTTTGTATAAAGTATGTTTAAGTGTGAAACTTTTTAAACAGAAAAAGCCTTGATACTGTGTTTTTTCTTCAATAATGGTGAATTTTTTTTCAGTCATGACTTACCTTTAGCGAATATTATTTGGGTATAAATCCAGATTTAGCTTCACTGATGGGGCTAAAGATATTGTCAGTAGAAATACCCTTTAAACGGCGAAGGTTAGCAGTAAAAACGGTGCCATCTTTTTCAGTATGTTCTAGTTTTACGGGTAAGTAATTAAGGGCAGGGGCACACCATAATACTGTTTGGCGTTTACTCGTTTCATCACGTAGTCGTTTAAGTTTTATAGTCTTTATTCTGCCAAGCGGCGTAGCCACTGTTTCTTCATCAATGACATCGATAGTGTAGGTTTTAATTTTGCCACCATCAGCAATGCGATAGTTATATTGATTTTTCCCCTTGTCCAGATCCATCATTAAGGCGAGTTGATACACCAATTTATCTAAGGTGTAAGGTTCTAGAGTGAGTTGCCAAGGATAATTTTTATCGTCGATAGAAAGCTGTTGTGATTGCCAGTCGAAATCGAGCTTAAGATATTTGTCTTTTTTACCGCCACTACGTTGATAGAGGTAATGACGCGGTTGGATCTTGTTATCAACCAAGGTCCATGTACTTATTTCTTCAACTACATCTGGTTTGAAAAAGGCGAATAGGCCTTGTGCTTGTGTTGCCGAACTAAACTTGCGTGAACCATCAGCATTAGTTGATAAGCGCTGTTTTAAGTCACCGGCTTGTATGCCGTTTAACATCACCTGATAACTAGCTGAAAAGTCAGGGAGTTCTTGTGCCGCTATGCTCAACGGCATTAAAAGAATAAAGGTAATTATTATTCGTAACATATTACGACTTAGTCACCAGTTTATTGATCGCTTCAGGATAAAGTTTGTGCTCTTGTTCGAGTACTCTAGCTGCTAATGTCTCTGCAGTATCAGTACTTAAAATGGGTACTTTGGCTTGTAAAATAACAGGGCCTGCATCCAGTTCAGCAGTAACAAAATGAACGCTAGCACCATGCTCTGTTTCGCCAGCATCAATGGCTCGTTGGTGGGTATCCATACCTTTAAATTTTGGCAATAAAGCAGGGTGAATATTGATTAGTTTATTAGCGTAGTGTTCAACAAATTCAGTCGTTAAAATTCGCATAAAGCCCGCTAAAACAACCAAGTCTGGTGAATAGGTATCAATTTTACTCGCCATTTTTTGGTCAAAGTCTTCGCGTAATGCAAAGGCTTTATGGTCGATTATTGCTGTATCAATTCCCGCTTGTTGAGCAAACTCAATACCTGCAGCATCAGGGCGATTGCTAATGACTGCAGCTATTTTAATAGGCAACGAACCATCATTAACTGCGTTTACGATCGAAATCATATTACTGCCACGGCCTGAAATCAGGATGACAACGCGAGGTGTTTTATCAGTCATAGTCGAGGTTTTACTCATTATCATTTATTAATAAGGACATGAGGAACCGTTTGTTCAGACTTTTCAATATGACCGATTTGATACGCAGATTCACCGTATTCTGCTAATAGGGCTAAGGTTTGTTCAACATCATCTTGCGCTACACAAACCACCATGCCGATACCGTTGTTAAACGTGCGATACATTTCTTCGTCGATAACATTACCTTGGTCTTGTAACCAGTCAAATACAGCAGGTCGCTGCCAGCTATTAGCATCAATTACTGCGCAGACATTATTTGGAAGTACGCGTGGAATATTTTCTAATAAACCACCGCCAGTGATGTGTGATAAAGCATGAATGTTAATTTTGTCAATAAGTTGCAGTAGAGACTTAACGTAAATTCGTGTTGGCGCCATTAGGTGTTCACCTAAAGTGCTACCGGCAAATGGGGTTGATAATTCATCTTGACTGCGTTCAAGAATTTTACGAATAAGTGAATAACCATTTGAATGTGGGCCTGAAGAAGCGATACCGATAAGTGCATCACCAGCAGCTACTTGGCTACCATCAATAGCTTTGTCTTTTTCAACAATACCGACACAAAAGCCAGCAAGATCATAATCACCATCTTCATACATGCTTGGCATCTCGGCTGTTTCGCCACCTACTAATGCCGCGCCAGCTAATATGCAACCATCTGCAATGCCGGAGACTACTGATTCAGCAACATCAATATCGAGTTTGCTGGTTGCATAATAATCTAAGAAAAATAATGGTTCTGCACCTAAGACAATAATGTCATTGGCACACATGGCAACAAGATCGATACCGATAGTGTTGTGAATACCTGATTCGATAGCAAGACGTAACTTAGTGCCAACACCATCTGTTCCGGAGACCAAAACAGGTTTTTTATAGCGATCTAGTGGTAACTCAAACATGCTACCAAAACCACCTAAGCCAGACATTACACCAGGACGACGCGTTCTGACAGCATGGGGTTTAATGCGATCGACTAGTGCATTACCGGCTTCGATATCTACGCCTGCATCGCGATAGCTCAGTGATGAAGAGGCTGAAGTCTTAGTGTCGGCCGAGTTTGTCATATGTCAGTTCCTGAGATTGGTCACATTGCTCGAAGCATTTTCTTTCGCTGATCTTTCGAGCAAAGCTTTAAAATAAATAAAACGGCATTCACGCCAGTAAAAACAGCGTGATAGAATACCACAATGCATAAAATTATCTTAATTGTACTATCATTGTTTGCAACTAGCAGTTTTGCCACTGAGCTTGCAGATTTGTATCAATCACAGCTTGCCGTTGCGAATCAACAAGCACAGGAGCGACAGCGTGTTTCTCCAGATATATTACGTCAGGTTCTACTTAAGGTTGTTGGCGACCGCACGGTCTTAAATGCGGCTGATTTGACACCGATATTATCAGGAGTAGGCGCACTCATTCAGCAAACTCAATATGTTCATTTGACTGAAATGACTGACGAATTAACATCGCCTGACCAGCTTGCTTTATTACTCTCATTTAATGAGTCGGCTGTTAATCAAGCGCTGACAAATAATGGTTTACCTATTTGGTCTAAATCGCGACCAGATGTAATGGTCTGGTTGGCAATAGACAACGGACAAACACGAAGAATTATAGCCGCGGATGATGAAGCTACAATCTATACCAAAACATTAGAACAAACGGCTGCTCGCCGTGGATTGCCTATTTTATTGCCGATAATGGATTTACAAGATCAAAGCCAAATTAGTGCTGACGATCTTTTGTCTGGATTGTCCGGTCCTATTGAACAAGCCTCACAGCGTTATGGTGCCAAAATTATTTTATTGGCGCGTGTTACTGTTTTAACTAACGATGTTGTGCAAATCGGTTGGGAGTCAATCATTAATGGTGCCACCGAACAATGGCAATCAAAAGGCGAGATCAGTACTAGTCTACAAGCAGGGATTGACGAATTTACGGATAGGTTGGCTAGAAATTTTACCCAAGTTGTTAGCAGTCAAAATCATCAGTTATCAGCCTTAGAGATCAATAATGTCAGAGACTATGCTGACTATTCACGCACGATGGCCTATTTAGCTAATTTGCAGTATGTTTCAGATCTTCAAATGGTGACATTAGAAGATGATAAACTCGCTGTTACCATGCAGATCAAGGGTGATAAATCGGTCTTTACACGTACATTAGCTATCGAACACGTTATAGAACAAGAGAGTGGTGACGGCGCTTCAGATGTCATGCGTTACCGGTTATTACCTTGAAGCGGAGTGATATCCCCAATCTGATATCTTTATTAAGAATTATTCTTGTCATTCCCGTTGTTTGGGCTTTGCTGACAGCTAATTTTTTTACAGCATTAGTGCTGTTTGCTGTGGCTGGATTTTCAGATGCATTAGATGGTTTTCTTGCTAAACATTATCATTGGGAATCACGTCTAGGCTCAATACTCGATCCTTTGGCTGATAAACTTTTATTAGTGGCTAGTTTTGCAACCTTGACATGGTTGGATTTATTGCCTTACTGGTTATTATGGCTGGTGTTAGGCCGCGATGTATTGATTGTCGTGGGTGCATTGGCTTATCACTATATAGTTGGGAAATTTGAACTTCTGCCCTTATGGAGTAGCAAGATCAATACAGCCTTGCAGATTGGCCTAGTATTGCTCGTTATGTTTCAGCAACAAGTACTATTTGATGCTGAATATTGGATAACTGTAATGATCTGGCTAGTTGTGGCCAGTATCATAAATAGTGGTGGCGAATACCTTATCGTTTGGGGACGACGTGCATGGAAGACAACCAAGGAACAATGATGACGGACAGTAATAAATTGTTATTAATGATTGCTACGGTAGTCGCTGGCTGGTTATTTTATCAACTTAGCCCTGTATTGATGCCATTTTTCTTGTCGGCGCTGCTCGCTTATTTGGCGGATCCCATTGTTGATAAGTTGGAAGCTAAAAAATTATCACGCACATTGTCGGTATCCATCGTCTTTGCGGTTCTATTTTTAGTGGCTTTATTATTATTACTGGTGATCTTACCGCTGTTATCAGCTCAAATTGGTGCCTTATTTAAACGATTGCCGGATTATCTATCTGTGTTTCAATCAACGGTAGTGCCATGGTTGAATTCAATAGGTTTACCGGTAGATTCTTTTGACATCAATACACTTAAACAAGCCTTAACAAAATACTGGTCCGAAGTCGGTCAGATTGCTGGCGGTGTATTTAGTTATATTACGGGCTCTGGTGTTGCGGTGTTGCAATGGCTGGCTAATCTCATTTTAGTACCAGTGGTTACCTTCTATTTATTACGTGATTGGGATTTGATCATTGCACGATTTAGAGAATTATTACCTCGGCGCCATGCTACAAAATTTATTGAACTAACCTTAGAATGTGATGATATGTTAGCCGCCTTTATTCGCGGTCAGTTGATGGTTATGTTTGCACTTTCAACTATCTATACCATTGGTTTGGCGATGATAGGTTTGGAATTATCTTTGCTGGTTGGGATAATTGCCGGCGTAGTGAGCTTTGTGCCTTATTTAGGCTTGATTGTTGGTATCGGTTTAGCTGGACTAGCTGCTTTTTTCCAATTTCACGAGTGGTTGCCCATCGTAATGGTTGTAGTAGTATTTGGTGTAGCTCAAGTGGTAGAAGGTGTAGTCCTGACCCCTCGTTTTGTTGGTGAGCGTATTGGTCTACATCCTGTCGCGGTCATTTTTTCTGTATTAGCTGGTGGCCAATTATTTGGTTTCGCCGGTGTATTATTAGCACTGCCAGCGGCAGCTGTTATCATGGTGCTGTTACGCTATGCACATCGCCGTTATCTCACTAGCCAGATTTATTCATAAGACCTCATAATGCAAAAATCAGCCACGCAATTACCCTTGCGTTTGAACCCACAAGAAGTGTATCGACTTGATAACTTTTATTTTAGCCAAGCAGAAATAAAACAGGCATTACTTGCCTTTTGCAAATTGACAACACTGGACTTTCTGTATTTATGGGGTGATAAAGCTTCCGGTAAATCGCATTTATTAATGGCGATAATGGATCAGATTCAGACACAGCAAGCGGGTAAACGCATCGTTTATTTGCCCTTAGCTGAATTAGTGGCATCAAGTTCTCCAGAAGTATTGCAATCGTTAGAACAGCTAGATTTATTGTGTCTTGATGAGTTAGAAGCCATTGTCGGAATAGCTGAATGGGAAGAGGCCATCTTTCATTGTTTTAATCGACTACAACTGACTGGCTGTAAATTACTCATCGCTTCTAGCCATAATCCTGCGACCATAAAAATTCAGCTTGCTGATTTACGCTCGCGTTTGGCAACGGGCTTAATTTATCAATTAGAAATTTTAGATGATGAAGCCAAACAACAAGCCTTAATTGTTCAAGCGCAAGTACGTGGTCTGGATTTACCCAATGAAGTCGCACAATATTTATTACGGCATCACAGCCGAGATATACATGTTTTGATGGATTTATTACGTGATCTTGATAAAGCGTCGATGGCTGCAAAACGTAGGTTAACCATACCCTTTGTTCGCCAAGCGCTTAAGTAAAACGTGGCTGAAACCGAGTTAACTATTATCCTGCCAGGGCTAGCCAGAATAGTCGGACAACAGATTAATGCGGGTAGCATTCCATCGGTTTTAGCGAAAATAATTAAAAAATCTCACTTTGAAGCGGACACAACAGGCTTAGCACGTTTATTATTCAATCACTTTAGCCAAACACCACTGACTGATACGGATTTACCTGCCGCGAGTTTGATTGATTCCGAACAGCAGATAATCAAAGCCGATCCTTGTTATTTACATCCTGATCGTGACCGTTTACTGCTATTTTCTGATGATTTAGATATAACAACAGAAGAAAGCACGGCACTGATAGCTGAAATTCAACCGCTATTGGAAGAATTCAATGGCCAACTAATTCCTCTAGAATCTGATAGTTGGTTATTAGCATTAGCTGACATGCCTAAGCTGACCTTCACGGCCTTGCCTGAAGTTAGCGGTAAGGGTGTCGATACTAATTTGCCACAAGGTTCCGATCAGCGAGCTTGGATACGCTTGTGGAATGAAATCCAAATGCAACTCTATGATGCGGATATTAATCAACAACGAATTTCAGCAGGCAAGTTACCGATAAATAGTGTTTGGTTTTGGGGAGCAGGCAGGTTTATCGCCAAACAAAATGCATGGCTAAAAGTGCAAGGTAATGGCCGACTTCTCAATCAATTAACAAACCAGTCGGGTGTTAAGCTGAATGATAAACAGGATTGGTCGGGTAGCTCATTTAATGCATCAAGTACCGGCAAGCATTTGTGGGTATTTGATGAACTTGATCTTGAAGCAGACTGGCAACAGCAACTACAGCAAGTTGATGACAATAGCCTGCAGCCACTTTGGCAGCAGTTAAAGAAGACCAATATCTCAAAAATAACACTGCAAATCCCTGAGCATGGCCAGTATTTTTTAACTCCCTTCGACGCTTGGAAGTTTTGGAAATAATGACTGAAAAAATAATTCAACGTAACGCTTCAGGTTGGGAAAACTTGCCCATAACATGGCCAGACAGTATACGACGTGTGATGGCGGCGCGAGGTATTAAAGCAGAAGCAGACTTGAGCTATTCACTCAGTGAACTGCCGAAGCCCTCATTAATGTTAGGTATGGAAGAAGCTGTTACATTGTTGGCTAAGGCTGTCATGGCGCAACAACGGATAATGATCGTGGCTGATTTTGATACCGATGGTGCGACCAGTTGCGCCGTAGCGATCCGCGGTCTACAAGCTATGGGTGCTAAGCATCTCAATTATATTGTGCCTAATCGTTTTGTTCATGGTTATGGATTGACACCAGAGTTATTGGCAGAAGTACCAGAACAACAACAACCCGATTTATTACTGACGGTAGATAATGGCATTGCCAGTATCACGGGAGTTGAAGCGGCCCATGCACGTGGCATCAAAGTCTTAATAACAGACCATCATCTACCGGGAGAAGTTTTGCCGAAGGCTGATGCGATTATTAACCCTAATCAACATGGTGATGAATTTCCGAGCAAAAATATGGCTGGGGTCGGCGTATGTTTTTATTTATTACTTGGCTTACGTCAGTATTTACGGGCAGAAAACTGGTTTGAACAACAACATCTCGAAGAACCAAAATTAAATAGTTTATTAGATCTAGTTGCCCTTGGCACTGTGGCTGATGTTGTTCCCTTGGATAAACTTAATAGAACCTTAGTTAATTTAGGCTTGGCCAGAATTCGGGCTGGTAGAGCATGTGCAGGGATTAATGCCTTGATTGAAGTATCAGGCCGCGACTTACGTACTTTAGCATCACAGGACATGGGGTTTTCAATTGCACCGCGCTTAAATGCGGCAGGGCGATTAGAAGATATGGGCATGGGGATTGAAACCTTATTAATGAACAATCCAGCAGAAGCACTATCGGCAGCGCATGTACTGGATGATATTAATGTACAACGACGCGTTGTAGAACAAGATATGCAAGCCGATGCCTTAACCATGTTAACTAAGATGTCGTTTGACGAGAATAATCCGCCATTAGGTTACTGCTTGTATGATGAACAATGGCATCAAGGGGTGGTTGGTTTATTGGCATCACGAATCAAAGAACGCCAACATCGGCCAGTGATTGCTTTTGCGCCAGGCAATGAGGGTGAAGTAAAAGGCTCGGCACGTTCAATACCTGGCGTGCACATTCGCGATGTCTTGGCACTAGTTGCTAATCAAGCACCAGCAGGTATGCTGACCCGTTTTGGCGGTCATGCCATGGCGGCAGGTTTAACGCTTGCGATGGAAGATTTACCACAATTTGAAAAATTGTTTTTATCGGCATTACAACAAACGGTTGATCCAGCAGTATTACAAGCAGAATTATTATCAGATGGCGAACTTACTAGCAATGACATTTCACTACAACTAGCTGAGTTATTACCAACCATTGCGCCTTGGGGTCAGGGATTTTCCGAGCCACAGTTTCACGGTCACTTTATGGTTACCGAGATAAGAGCCGTTGGACAACAACAGGATCATCTTCGACTGACCCTCGATACCGGTAATGGACAACTTGTTACTGCCATGGCCTTTCGCCAGCTACAACCGGCATGGTTAGCTAAAGGTGGAAATGCGCTTATTCGATATCGCCTAGCAGTGAATGATTTCAGACAACAACGATCAGTGCAGATGCTGGTGGATAATTTAATCGAACCATAAAATAACATTTCAATGAAAAAACATAGATGTAGTTTTGTAACTTTCACATTTCAGATCTGATAAATATTAGTTTATATTAGTATGAAAACAAAGTGAAAAATTAAGCCATAATTGCTTAATGATAGATACAGATAGTTATCATATAAGGTATGCACCAAAGCTGGATTTTATTGCACTATATCGGTGCGCCAATAGGCCGTTTATGTCAAAATATAACGGTGTTGGCATATAATTTTTATAGGTATCAATCGGATATAAATTTCGGCACGATATGTGCTTAAAAGCCCTAATAAAGTTAATTAAATTATTTGAGGCTTGCATGAGTAACAAACAAACATTGGTTGTAATTGGCAACGGAATGGTCGGTCAAAACTTCTTAGTCAGTTTGATGGCCAGTGACATTAAAGATAATTATGATGTCATCACTTTTTGCGAAGAATCAATTCCAGCCTATGACCGTGTGCACCTTAGTGAGTATTTCGCAGGTAAATCTGCCGCTGAATTATCCTTAGTAGAAGAAGGCTTCTTCGAAAAGAATGGCATCACGATTCATTTAGGTGATAAGGCAACGGTTATTGACCGTGCTAACAAAACTGTTACTTCTGAAAAAGGTAAGGTTATCGCTTACGATAAATTAGTCTTAGCCACAGGTTCTAATGCTTTCGTGCCACCTATTCCGGGAAATGATCGCGAAAACTGCATTGCATACCGTACGATTGATGATCTAGATGATATGAAGGAAGCGGCTAAAACATCGAAAGTTGGTGCTGTAGTCGGTGGTGGTTTATTAGGTCTTGAAGCGGCAAAGGCGTTACAAGATTTAGACTTAGTAACGCATGTTGTGCAATTTGGCCCACGGCTTATGTCTGCACAATTAGATGATGGTGGTGCAGGTTTATTAAAACAAAAAATTGAAGAATTGGGCGTGTCAGTTCTTATCGATAAAAACACCATTAAGATTGTTGATGGTGACGTATGTAAACACAAAATGGTGTTTTCTGATGGCACTGAATTAGAAACAGATTTGATTTTATACTCGGCAGGCATTCGACCGCGAGATGATCTCGCGACGCTATCGGGTTTAAAAATAGCCAATCGTGGTGGTGTCATTATTGATGATCACTGTCTTACATCAGACGAAAATATTTACGCGATTGGCGAATGTGCCTCATGGAATGACCAAACATTTGGTTTAGTTGCGCCAGGTTATGCGATGGCGCGTACCGTTGTTAATCAACTTGCTGGTGGCGATGCATTCTTTACGGGTGCTGACATGAGCACCAAGTTGAAACTTAATGGTGTTGATGTAGCAAGTATCGGCGATCCACATGCTTCTGCTCCGGGCTCACTTGTTTATACCTATCAAAATGGTGTGGAAGGAATTTACAAACGCCTTGTAGTAAGTAAAAACAATAAAGTACTTCTTGGTGCAGTGTTAGTGGGTGATGCCTCTGGTTATCCAATACTGTCACAATATTTCCTTAATGCGATTGATTTACCGAGCAATCCTGACTCCTTAATATTGCCAGCACGTTCAGATGCTTCCGTTGGTTTAGGCCCTGATGCTTTGCCAGCTTCTGCTCAAATCTGTTCTTGTTTTGATGTAACGAAAGGCGCCATCTGTTCTTCAATTGAAGGTGGTTGTACAACATTAGGTGGATTAAAAGCAGACACTAAAGCAGGTACTGGTTGTGGTGGTTGTGTACCATTACTAAAATCAGTATTAGATTGTGAATTAGAAAAAGCTGGCTTTGAAGTTAACACTGATATTTGTGAGCATTTTGCCTTTACCCGTCAGGATTTATACAACCTTGTCATGGTTGAAGAAATCAAAACTTTTCATGAATTATTGACTAAACATGGTTCCGGCAGCGGTTGTGAAATCTGTAAACAAACCGTTGGTAATATCTTGGCATCGTATTGGAATGAATATGTGCTTAAAGAAGACCATCTCGGTTTACAAGATACCAACGACACCTTCTTAGCTAATATGCAAAAAGATGGTACTTATTCCGTTGTACCAAGAATGACCGGCGGTGAGGTAACGCCAGAAGGATTGATCGCCATCGGTCAAATTGCTAAAAAATATGGCCTTTATACCAAGGTGACGGGTGGTCAGCGGGTTGATATGTTTGGCGCTCGTGTTGATCAATTGCCGTTAATTTGGCAAGAATTAATCGATGCAGGCTTCGAGAGTGGTCATGCATACGGTAAATCATTACGTACCGTTAAATCATGTGTAGGTAGTACTTGGTGTCGCTTTGGTGTTGATGACAGTGTTGCTTTGGCTGTTGAACTTGAAAACCGTTACAAAGGTTTACGTTCACCGCATAAAATTAAGTTTGCTGTTTCAGGTTGTACGCGTGAATGTGCCGAAGCACAAAGTAAAGATATTGGTATCATCGCCGTCGAAGGTGGTTGGAACTTATATGTCTGTGGTAATGGTGGTATGAAACCACGTCACGGTGATTTATTTGCGACTAACTTAGACAAAGAGACCTTAATTAAATATATCGATCGTGTCCTTACTTTCTATGTTCAAACGGCTGACAGAATGCAGCGGACATCAGTTTGGATGGAAAATATGGAAGGCGGATTGGATTATTTGAAATCAGTAGTGATTGACGACAAACTCGCTATTTGTGAAAAGCTTGAAGAGCAAATGCAACGCGTTGTTGATACCTACCAATGTGAATGGAAAACAACGATCGCAGATGAAAGCAAGGTTAAACGTTTCCGCCACTTTGTTAATAGTGATAAACATGATGAAAATATTATTTTTGTCGAAGAACGAGGACAAGTTCGTCCCGCAAACATAGAAGAACGTGAATTATTAAAAGCGGAGATTGCATAATGAGCAAGTGGATAGACGTGTGTAGTGTTGATGACTTGCAAAAAAACTCAGGCATATGCGCTTTGGTTGAAGGTGAACAAGTAGCTATATTCTATATGGCGGATAACTCAATTTATGCCATCAATAATTATGATCCTTTTGGTAAAGTCCATGTACTATCGCGAGGAATGATTGGCGATATTAAGGGTGAACCTATGGTGTCTTCACCATTATACAAACAGCATTTCAATCTTAAAACGGGCGTTTGTTTTGAAGATGAAACTGTTAGCGTTGCCAGTTACGGCATTCGCATAGAAGGCGACAGAGTAGAAGTAAACCTTAATGGAGTAGCTAAATGATTCTTGATTACTATATTGCCGATGTGTTTACTAAACAGATCTTTGCGGGTGCACAAATAGCTGTTTTCCCTCATGCCGATGGTGTAAGTGATAAGCAAATGGCTTTGATTGCCAGTGAAATGAATTTGTCAGAAACCGTATTTGTTACAAACCCAAACAATGAGAAGACTACGCGAAGAATGCGAATTTTCTCACCGTTAGCCGAAATTGATTTTGCTGGACATCCTATTATTGCCACGGCATTTGTATTGGGTTCAAGTGGTGATATTGAGCTCGCCGATGGCGTTACATCTCTTATCTTTGTTCAGAATGCAGGCGAAATTGAAGTTAATTTGTCATCAAAAAATGGCCAGCCTACTTTTGTTCAGTTTTCAAGAAAAGTATCATCAATTATTGATCGTTATGCGCCTTCAGATATTGAACTGGCTGATTTCTTATCGATTAAGCCTGAAGACATTGATAATAAAAAATACTCAACACGCCTAGTCTCATGTGGCTTCCCATATTTGATCGTACCGGTATGGAATTATGAAACAGTAAGAAAAGCACGATTCAACTATGCTTCTTGGAATAAATCAGCTGCGCCACAAACTGCTGCGCTAGAAGTTTTGTTATTTTCACCTAAAACGCCTTATATGGACTCGAACTTTAACGCGCGATTATTAGGCCCAAACATCGGTATTCATGACGACCCACCGGTGGGTAGTGCTATGCCCGCTTTTGCCTCATATTTGTGTTCACACGATTTTACTCAACAAGGTACGCACACCTTTGCCGTTGATCGTGGTGATGATAAAAATAGACGAAGCGTACTTAATATTGAAATGGATCACAAAGCACAAGCTGAGCTTACATTAAGAATTGGTGGTGAAGCAGTCTTAGTTGCTGAAGGTAAAATGCATATTCCCGATATCATAGCTTAAACATTTTGTAGCGTAATGAAAGAGAAATTAATCCTCATTGGCAATGGTATGGCAGGTATGCGAACAGTTGATGAACTGTTAAAACTTGCTCCTGATAAATACGACATAACGGTATTTGGTACTGAACCTCACGGCAATTACAACCGTATTATGCTGTCACCAGTATTAGCGGGTGACAAAACCATTGATGAAATTATTATTCATGATCTGCAGTGGTATCACGACAATGGCATCACATTACACACCGGCAAAACAATTACTGATATTGATCGCGTTAATCAAATTGTCACAACCGACGATGGCACTACAGCGGATTATAATAAGCTGGTTTTAGCTACAGGTTCCAACCCTGTTATTTTACCTATTGAAGGTAAACAGCTAGAAGGGGTGATCAGTTTCCGTGACATTAATGATGTCAGAATCATGATTGAAACTGCTAAAACACATAAAAAAGCGGTGGTGATTGGTGGTGGTTTGCTGGGCTTAGAAGCCGCAAATGGTTTGATGATTCAAGGAATGGATGTGTCGGTAGTGCACAGAAGTAATACCTTGATGAATCAGCAACTTGATCAAGTTGCATCCGACTTAATGCTTGAACAATTACAAGCCAAGGGCATGCACTTTTTAATGAATCACGATACGGCTGAATTAATAGGCAAAGATCGTATTGAAAAAGTACGCTTCACAGATGGTAGCGAAGTAGAGGCCGATTTAGTCGTCATGGCAGTCGGTGTACGTCCTAATATCGCCTTAGCTGAAAAAGCAGGCATCATGTGTGAACGAGGTGTGCTGGTGGATGACACACTCAAAACGTACTCAAAAAACACATATGCAGTCGGTGAATGTGTGCAATATCGTAATGAAACCTTTGGCCTTGTGGCACCGCTCTATGAACAAGCTAAAGTGTGTGCTTCACAATTAGCGAATGCTGGCGGGGCAAAATACAAAAGCTCGGTGACGGCAACAAAATTAAAAGTCACGGGTATAAACTTGTTTTCTGCTGGGGATTTTATTGGTGATGATTTATCTGAAACATTGGTCTATCAAGATCCTTCACGCCACATCTATAAAAAACTGGTGCTGAAAGAGAATAAAATTGTCGGTACTTTACTCTATGGCGATACCACTGACGGTAACTGGTATTTTTCTTTATTGGAAGATCAGAAAGACGTTTCAAAATTTCGAGAAGATATTTTATTTGGTCAACATCAAGTTGATGAGGATCGATTATGAATAATGCAGTATCAACAGCAACCACCTGTCCATATTGTGGCGTCGGTTGTGGCGTAATAGCTAGCACTAACGAAGATGGTACTTTCTCGGTTCAAGGTGATAAAACACATCCCGCTAATTTTGGACGTTTATGTTCTAAAGGTTCTGCTTTAGCCGATACGGTCGATCTTGATGGTCGCTTACTTCATCCTCAGGTTAATGGCCAACAAACATCTTGGGATACAGCCTTAGATGCAGTTGCTACTGGCTTTAAAAAAGTCATTGATGAGCATGGCCCTGATGCCGTGGCATTTTATGTTTCAGGCCAACTATTAACTGAAGATTATTACGTCGCCAATAAGTTAATGAAAGGCTTCATTGGTAGCGGTAATATCGATACTAACTCACGTTTATGCATGTCATCAGCTGTCGCAGGCTATAAACGTGCATTTGGTAGTGATTCTGTACCCTGTAGTTATGAAGATTTAGAAACAGCCGAACTTATAGTCATAGTAGGTTCGAATACGGCCTGGTGCCATCCAGTTGTTTTTCAAAGAATTACTAAAGCCAAGCAAGAGAACCCTAATTTAAAAGTGATCGTGATTGATCCACGTAAAACAGCGACCTGTGAGATTGCCGATTTACATTTACCACTAAAATCTGGTTCAGATGCGGCACTCTTTAATGGCTTATTAAGTTATCTAAATGAAACCAATAAGATTGATTGGAAATTTGTCGATAAATATACCGATGGTTTTGCTGATGCCTTGATGTCGGCGGAAGAATCAGGCATCACCATCGCTCAAGTCGCAAAAAGCTGTGAGCTAAATCACCAAGATGTCGAACACTTTTTCACACTATTTGCCAAGACATCAAAAGTAGTCACGATGTACTCTCAAGGCGTTAATCAATCGTCTTCAGGTACCGATAAATCAAACAGCATTATCAATTGTCATTTAGCAACAGGTCGTATTGGCAAACCTGCTATGGGGCCGTTTTCGATTACCGGCCAGCCAAATGCCATGGGCGGGCGTGAAGTGGGCGGCTTATCAAATCAACTTGCCGCCCACATGGATATTGATAATTCAATGCATCGTGACTTGTTGTCTCGTTTCTGGCAAACAGACAACTTAACGACAACTGCTGGTGCTAAAGCCGTTGATATGTTTAATGATGTGGCCAGTGGCAAAATTAAAGCGATTTGGATTATGGCAACCAATCCTGTTGTCACCATGCCCGATGCCGATAAAGTGCGTGCTGCCCTACAAGCCTGTGAATTAGTCGTAGTATCTGATTGTGAAGAATTTACTGATACCACCGCCTGTGCCGATATCGTATTGCCTGCATTAGCATGGGGTGAAAAGTGTGGCACCGTTACCAACTCAGAACGTCGAATTTCAAGACAGCGAAATGTATTACCTCACCCAGGTGAAGCTGAAGAAGACTGGTGGATCATCAGCCAAGTGGCTAAACGCTTAGGGTATCAACAACACTTTAATTATCAATCAAGCGTGGAGATCTTTCGTGAACATGCCGCCTTATCTGGTTTTGAAAACAAAGGTGTACGCGATTTTGATATCAGCGGTTTAGCCAGTTTGACCGATCAACAATACGACGAGCTAACTCCCGTACAATGGCCAGTCACGGTTGGTAAACCGCAAGGCACAGCACGGTTATTTACCGATAATAAATTCTTTACCACTAATGGCAAAGCCCAATTCATTGCCATTACACCACGTGCGCCTGTTAATGCACCAAGTGATGACTATCCACTGGTATTGAATACTGGTCGAGTACGCGATCAATGGCATACCATGACCCGCACCGCTCGTAGTGCTAAGTTGAGTGGCCATATTGCAGAACCTTTTGTTGATATCCATACCACCGATGCTGAAAAATGGTCTGTCAAAGCGCATGATTTAGCCATAATTGAAAGCCGATGGGGCGCCGTATTAGCCCGCGTACAAATTACCGATAATCAATCTGTGGGTAATATTTTTGTACCCATGCACTGGACACAACAAAACTCATCACACTCTCGTGTTGATGCCGTAGTAAACCCAGTGGTTGATCCTATTTCTGGTCAACCAGAATCAAAACATACGCCCGTTAAAATTAGCCCATATCAAGCGCTATGGTATGGTTTCATTCTCTCTAGAACACCTTTAAAACTCAGCAATAATGAGTATTGCGTAAGCGTGAAAGGCGAACAATTCTGGCGTTATGAATTAGCGGGTGAATCCAAGATTGAAGATTATTCGGCTTGGGCAAAACAACAATTAGGTGAAGAGGGCGAATGGTTAGAATTTGCTGATTTGAAAGCACAACGTTTCCGTGCTGGCATTATCAAACATAATCAATTAGATGCCGTGGTGTTTATAGCGCCTAATCATGATTTACCCGCCCGCACATGGTTGAGTAACTTATTCACCGAATCACCATTAACCGATGAAGCACGTTCAAACCTGCTTGCCGGTAAGCCAGGCGCTGATCAACCCGATGTTGGGCCTTTAGTCTGTGCCTGTTTTGGTGTCGGTGAAAACACGATCAAAGATGCGATTAGCTGTGGTGCCGCTAAATCAGTAGAAGATATTGGCAAGCAACTCAAAGCAGGTACCAACTGTGGGTCTTGTATTCCTGAGCTTAAGAAGTTGTTTGAGTAAAATATTTGTATTTGGCAGTCAGTTAAATAAACAAATACTCCGTTGTCTGAAATTAAGATTATTGCCTTTGATTGATGTATAGTCCTTGCAAGCAAAAAGTATTGGAAGTTGGACTAATACTTCCCTGTTTAACCTTGATAATCTAGTTACTAGGCAATATGGTCCGTATGGGTATAGGAACTACAGGGAAAGATTTTTCTCGTTAACAACAAGTTAGCTTTTATGCTCTGTCGAATAGGATATTTTAAATACATAAACAAGGAGAGACCTTTGCACGAAACCGGCAAAAACATACTAGAAATGAGATAATACACCCTACGAAAATCATCAGGAATGGGCTCATACATGGCGTGGAAAAACCTACAACAAACTAGTTTTGCCGATTCAATGCTGATTGACCAT
>JAGXHJ010000099.1 GCA_024636315.1 Methylophaga sp. | reverse complement strand
GGCTCTCAAACGACTGACGGGGCGAGTATGTAATAACTGCACTATTCTTCGCTACGCTACGAAAGCTGCTGTTATTACCTGCCCCTACGAAGGGCTTGCACTACTTACTCGCTATCGCATCGTTCCATGTAGTGCGTCGATGGAACTCGAGATGTTGAACTTGTGAGATAACGCTAGCGTGCTCATCAATATCACATTCAGAACTACTTAACAGTTGTTCATTGTCGGCTATCAAAATGGCATGTTTATTTAACAGTGATGAGTGTTCTGGTAGAGCACGTTCTAGTAAATACAACAGGGCAAGTAAGCGGCGCGTCTCATGTTGCCACTGTTCGGCTTCTTGCATCCAGGCTAAATGTTCTTCATGCCAACGCTTATTTTCTTCTTGCAATATTTCTTTGTTGACCATAAAAACCTCACAATCAATCAGAAAATGCTGAACTTTATATATTAACAAAATTTTTCTATAAGTAGTTCACACAAATCATTATTTTCAGTTGTTGTAAATATTTATATCAGAGGACAAATGTGAAGATCCAACGTAAAATAGTGATAACTTTATAAATAAGCAGGAATAGTTATGCAAAATGTGGTTGTGTGTGCCTTATACAAATTTGTCACGCTGGAGGATTACCAAAAAATAAAGGCCCCTTTGCTTAATTTCATGCTTGATCAAGATCTTCGAGGCACCTTGTTACTCGCGCACGAGGGCATTAATGGCACGGTAGCAGGGTCACGTGATGCAATTAATGCCTTGTTAGCTTTTCTGGGTAATGATCCTCGACTGGCACAAGTGAGTTATAAAGAATCATTTGTTGATGAGATGCCATTTTTACGTACCCGAGTTAAATTAAAAAAAGAAATTGTTACCATGGGCGTTGAAGGCATTGATCCAAAGCGTGTGGTTGGTACTTATGTCCAACCTAAAGATTGGAATGCCTTGATCAGTGATCCTGATGTGCTACTTGTTGATACTCGCAATGATTATGAAGTACAGGTTGGCACGTTTAAACATGCACTGAATCCTAATACCGAAAGTTTTCGGGAATTTCCACAATATGTGAAAGATAATCTTGATCCTACTAAAAATAAAAAAGTAGCGATGTTTTGTACCGGCGGTATTCGTTGTGAAAAATCGACGGCATATTTAAAGGAGCAAGGTTTTGAAGAGGTCTACCATCTGGAAGGCGGCATTTTAAAATATCTGGAAGATGTTCCTGAGCAGGAATCTTTATGGGAAGGTGAATGTTTTGTGTTTGATGAACGTGTTACCGTCAACCATGCATTGGAAAAAGGCAATTACGATCAATGTAATGCCTGCCGTATGCCGATTACTGAACAAGACAAACTAAGCAACCATTATCAGCATGGTATTAGTTGCCCACATTGTTTTGAAAAATCAACGCCGGAGCAAAAAGCACGTTTTCAAGAGCGTGAAAAACAAATGATGCTAGCCGCACAGCGTGGCGAAGCTCATATTGGTGCTGATACCGCTTTAACTATTGCTCAACATCGTGCAACAAAACAGCAACTACGTACAAATCAGCGCCAAGCATCACTTAAAAAGCAACACCGATAAGGTCAGCCAGTTGAAATACAGAAAAGCTAACATAGGGCTGTTAACGAAATAAAGGCTTAGCTATTTGCCCGTTGCCATTAAGAAATTATATTTACCTAATAGTTGTTCGTGTGTTTCTTCATAGTCAGGATCTTTCGGTATACAATCAACTGGACAGACTTCTACGCATTGTGGCGTATCAAAATGGCCCACACATTCAGTACAAAGTGAGGGATTAATCTCATAGATTTCCTCGCCTTGGCTAATGGCGTTATTCGGACATTCTGGTTCACAGACATCACAGTTAATGCATTCGTCTGTTATAAATAAAGACATTTAAAACTCCAACTCAATTTGTTATTCCATGATCTTAGCGTTTATCAGCAATTTAGACCAATTTTGCTTTTAAAGCTACCATCACACATGGTGCTACGAACTCTGATACGTCGCCGCCTAATGTCGCAATTTCACGAACTAAGCTCGATGAAATATAAGTAAATTGTTCGGCAGGTGTTAAAAATAAGGTTTCAATTTCCGGACGCATGCGTCGATTCATTCCAGCAAGTTGAAATTCATGTTCAAAATCAGATACAGCGCGTAAACCGCGAATGATAACCTTTGCTTGTTTTTGGTTTGCCACGTCGATCAATAAACCCTCAAAGCCACACACTTCAACATTATCAAGCCCGACTAAGGTTTGTTTAGCTAAATCTACGCGTTCAGTCAAATTAAAAGCGGGTTTTTTGCCGGGATTAATGGCGACAGCCACAATGACTTTGTCGAACAACTTACTGGCGCGCATCACCAAGTCAATATGACCATTGGTGATAGGATCAAATGTACCCGGATAAATTGCCGTTGTTATCACTCCGTGTCTCCTAAATTATATGTAAACAGACAATAGCGTACACCACCCGCTTTTTTATCTTTGAGTAATTGCCATTGTGCAGGAAAAGTAGGGAGCTCACCTTTACTAGGACATTCTAGATAAATATAGGCATTGTCTGCCAAAACACCATTAGTCATCAATTGTTCTGCGATCTCTGTCCATACATTGGATTGATAGGGTGGATCAATAAAAACAATGTCGAACTGCTGCTGTGAACTGCTACTTATTAGATATTGTTGTGCCGATTTAGATTCAACTCGACAATTAGTCGCGGTTAATAACTGACAATGGCTTTGTAATTGTTTGCTAGCCTGACGGTCGTTTTCGACCATCGTAACACTGTCAGCGCCACGAGAAGCCGCTTCAAGGCCAAGTGCGCCGCTACCTGCAAATAAATCCAAACAACGAGCACCACCAACTTTATCTTGCAACCAATTAAATAGCGTCTCACGAACCCTATCTGGTGTAGGTCTCAAACCTTCGACATCTGGGAAAGCTAATTTCCGTCCACGCCACTTGCCGCCAATAATGCGAAGTTGACCTGCGAATTGATGTTTATTCAGCTTGGCCTCCTACTAAAATAGTGACTATTTTGTCGGGGTGTACCCGTCGAGTAAAAGCATCTTGAATTTGCTTAATGGTTATCGCATTGACGTTGGAATTAAATGTATCTAAATAGTCCAATGGCAATCCGTAAAAGCCAATCATCGCGGTGTAGCCGGCAATCTTACTATTGCTATCTACTCGCAAGGCAAAACCGCCTGTAATGTTTTGTTTAGCGGCGATTAATTCTTCTTCTGTTGGCCCGTTATGGATAAAGTCAGTAAGCGTTTTTTGCATGACATCTAAAGCTTCTTTGGCTTGATCATTTCGGGTTTGCAAACCAAATTGATAAGGACCTAATTCACGCATCGGTCTGAAATAGCTATAAACGCTATAAGATAATCCTCGTTTTTCGCGGATTTCATTGCTCAATTGAGAGACTAATCCACTACCGCCTAGAATATGATTGCCGACATACAGAGCAAAATAATCAGGATCATGGCGACTCACTCCGGGTTGTCCCATCACAATATGTGTTTGTGATGAGGGATAGTCAATGGTGATTTTTTGTGCACTGGTGAGCGATGCTACATCAGCTAATGGCTTAGCTACCTTGCCCTCAGGTAAGTCTGCTATCAAGTCCTCAGCTAGTACTTTAGCTTGTTCAGTAGTGAGCGCCCCTACTAATACTACAATGGCATTCTTGGCCACGTAATACTGCTGGTAAAATGCTTTTAATGCTGCAATATTTAATTTTTTAACTGAAGACTCATCGCCTGACGGCATGGCGGCATAAGGATGTTTATCATACAAATTAGTATAAAAGGCACGAGATGCAATGGCTACTGGTGATTGTTTTTCAGCTTGCAAACCAATGAGCATTTGTTTTTGCAGACGTTCAAATGATGTGGCTGGAAAATTAGGCTGAGTTAACACCTTACGAAATGTTGCTAATGCCGGCTTAAGTGCAAAATCAGCCGTCAGGCTTCGCATACTCAATTCGGCCATATCTCGCTCTGATGAATTACTAAATTGTGCACCTACATTCTCAAATTCTGCGGCAATTTGATTGGTATTTAAACCCGCGGCACCTTCATTTAACATTGCATTGGTTAATAGTGCGGTACCAGATAGGTCACCATCGCGAGCGGAGCCAGCATCAAAAACAACTTCGACATCGACCATAGCCAATTCAGGCGCCGCCACAAAATAGACGCGCGCACCATTTGACGTTTGCCAGTGTTCAATTTTAGGACTGGCCTGTACAGATGCCGCTATGAGTAAGCTTATAATTAAAGCGAAAATTTTAGTAATCATGACGGGCTCCTGCTGACATTGCTGGCTTTTTACCATCCAGAGGCATGGGAATTAGTTCTGCCACAGTGAGTCCTTGATTAATAAAATATTTTTTGGCTACAGCTTGAACTTGTTCAGCCGTTACCGCCTGTACATTTTCGACATAAGCATCACTTAAACGCCAATCAAGTCCAATTGTTTCTAGCATGCCAATTTGCATCGCCTGATAAAATACCGTGTCACGCTCATAGACAGCATTGGCAACAACTTGTGCTTTGATTCGATTGAGCTCTTGATCGCTAACAAGTTCTGTTTGTAATTGAGTTATTTGTTTCATAACCGCTTGTTGTAAATCGGCAACTGATTTGCCTTTTACTGGCGTGCCCGCGACGGTGAATACATCAGCTAAACGTGAAAATAAGCCATAACCTGCACCGACGCTGGCCGCAACTTCTTCGCCACGGACTAGGTTACGAGAAAAACGCGCGCTATCACCACCATCTAAAATTCCCGCTAACATTTCTAAGGCATACGGTTCCCAGCTTGAAGCTTGATCGATCGTCGCCACAACCGGTACTTTCCAACCCATCATCATATAGGGCAATTCAGCAGGTGCTTTAACTTCAACTGTCCGTTTGCCATGTTGTTCTATTTCAAGTTGAGGCTTTAAAAGGGCGGTTGTTTCTGGCTTAAGCGGACCAAAATATTGTTTGGCTAATGCTAAAACGGCTACAGGCTCAACATCACCTACAATGACGACGGTGGCATTATTTGGCGCATACCATTTTTGATACCACTTACGCAGATCATCTGCTTCATAGTTATTTATATCGGTCATCCAGCCTATAACAGGGTGATGATAGGGGCTGTTCACAAAGGCGGCAGCATTAAAGGCTTCGCTCACTAAAGCTTGCGGGTCATCATCGGTACGCATACGACGTTCTTCAGCCACGACTTCGCGTTCTTTTAATAACTCAGCATTATCGATCACTAATTTGCGCATTCGTTCTGCTTCTAAACGAAAGCTGACTTCTAATCGGTCTTTTTCTAAGGTTTGAAAATAAGCCGTATAGTCTCGACCTGTAAATGCATTTTCGTTTCCGCCATTGGCGGCAATGATCTGAGAAAATTCATTAGGGCCGAGATTTTCTGTGCCCTTAAACATCATATGTTCTAACTGGTGTGAAATACCAGTAGTACCATTTTGTTCGTAACTCGAGCCTACTTTGTACCAGACTTGGGTTACAACAACTGGGGCACGATGATCTTCTTTAACGATTAGTTTTAAGCCGTTATCAAGTTGATATTCAGTGACATTTGCCATTGTAATGACCGGAATGGTCACTAGTAGCCAACAGCATAGTTTAATTTTTTTAAGCATCTGCATTTATAATTCCATGGCATGATAAAATTAATGATTGAAGTTTAAAGACAAGCAAAAATTATGTTTAGTTTCCTAAGAAAAAAACCAAAAATCGTCGAAGAAGAAGCTGTTCAACAGCCTGTTGAGCAGCAAGAGCCAGTTGAACTATACCAGCATGATACCTTGGCCCACTCTGAAACTGAACCAGCGGATGACAAAGTCAGTTTATTTGGTCGTTTAAAACAGCGACTGACACGTACCAGTAATCAATTAACCGAAGGTTTCGCGGCACTTGTTCTCGGTAAAAAAGCGATTGATGATGATTTGCTTGAAGAGCTTGAAACTCAGTTACTAACAGCAGATCTTGGCGTTGATGCTACCCAAACTATTATTCGAGACCTGACACAGCGTGTAGCACGTAAACAATTGAGTGATGCCGATTCACTATTTACGGCGTTGCGTGATGATATGGTGGCTATTTTACAGCCGAGTTGCCAGTCTTTAGTTATTCCCGAACAAGAGGGCCCTTTTGTTATATTAATGGTGGGAATTAATGGTGTTGGCAAGACAACAACCATTGGTAAATTAGCAAAACAATTCCAGCAGCAAGGTAAATCCGTCATGCTTGCTGCCGGCGATACATTTCGTGCAGCAGCGGTAGAACAATTACAGGTATGGGGCGAACGTAATAAAATTGCGGTCATTTCTCAGCATAGTGGCGCGGATTCTGCTTCGGTCATCTTTGACGCATTACAAGCCGCTAAAGCACGCAAGATTGATATTTTAATTGCAGACACCGCAGGGCGATTACACACCCAATCTAATTTGATGGAAGAGTTGAAAAAAGTAAAACGCGTCATGGGTAAATTAGATGCATCTGCACCGCATGAAATAATGTTAGTGCTAGATGCGGGAACAGGTCAAAATGCATTATCACAAGCCGTACAATTTAATGAGGCGGTCGGGGTGACTGGACTGACATTAACTAAATTAGATGGAACCGCTAAAGGCGGTATTATCTTTGCCATTGCGAAGAAAACTGGTTTACCTATCCGTTACATTGGCGTCGGCGAGACGATTGATGATCTTCGCCAATTTGAATCAGAAGAATTTGTCGATGCTTTATTAGGTCGTGAAGACGCATAATGATTACATTTACTGATGTTTATAAACGTTACACCAATCAATATGAAGCATTATCTGGGCTGAGTTTTGAGTTAGCCAAAGGTGAAATGGCGTTTTTAACGGGTCACTCGGGTGCAGGAAAGAGCACCTTGCTTAAACTTATCGCCTTAATTGAACGTGCTTCTCATGGTCAAGTCTTAGTTAATGATCAAAATTTAATGCGCTTACCACAAGGTAAAATTCCTTATTATCGGCGTCAAATAGGTCTGGTTTTCCAAGATCATAATTTATTACATGATCGTACGGTATTTGATAATGTCGCCCTACCTTTGGTTATTGCAGGCGAAAATCATCGTGAAATTGGTCGGCGTGTCCGTGCGGCTTTGGATAAAGTCGGTCTACTTAATAAAGAACGTAACTTACCGATTGCCTTATCAGGTGGTGAGCAACAACGAGTTGGTATCGCAAGAGCGGTGGTGAATCGGCCACCTATTTTGCTGGCAGATGAACCTACGGGTAATCTTGACCCTGATTTGTCACGGGATATCATGCACTTGTTTGAGCAATTTAATCAGGTCGGCGTGACGGTGTTTATTGCGACTCATGATCTCGAACTTATTAAAACATTGCCCTATCGCCAAGTTGTTTTACATAAAGGCCGTTTAGCTAAGCAGGGTGAACAATCAAGATGATTAATTTGAATATTAAAAATTATCTACTTCGCCATATTCAGGTCATGTTATTTACACTCGGTCGAATTTGGCGGCAACCGCTGGCAAGTCTGATGACTTTTATGGTGATTGGCATTGCTTTAGCACTGCCTGCTAGTTTGTATGTGTTATTAAAAAACATCGAACAAGTGAGTACTCAATGGGATGATGTGGCACAAATCTCCCTGTTTTTAAAACAAAACACCAGTGATACGCAAGCCCAACAACTGGTCAGCGAACTTAAAGCTTGGCCGGAAATCACCGCTGTAAGTTACCAGTCAGCGAGTCAATCCTTGGAAGAATTTCGTCAATTGTCAGGTTTGGGTAGTTTGTTAGATACGCTACCCGCTAATCCCTTACCTGGGGTAGTGATCGTAAAACCAGATAGTACAGACTTACAACCTGATGCTATCGGACACTTATTGTCGCGGTTAGAAGTGTTGCCAGATGTCGAACAAGCACAATTAGATATGGAATGGTTGCAGCGCTTACGCAGTATTAATGAAACCGGTCAACGCGGTATTAGTATTTTAGGGTTATTGTTATCCCTAAGTGTATTACTGGTTATCGGTAATACTATTCGCTTGGCGATTCTTAATCAGCAAAGTGAAATACGGGTCATTAAGTTGGTCGGTGGCACGAATACGTTTATTCGTCGGCCTTTTTTGTACACGGGATTTTGGTATGGATTATTAGGAGGATTGGTTGCATGGCTAACATTGCTGTTTACCATGAGTCTAATTAACGGGCCGATAAATGAATTGGCATCGCAATATAATAGTCAATTTACCCTAGTGTGGTTATCTGGTTCGATGATGTTGATACTACCGTTCACTGGCATGTTATTAGGTGTCATGGGCGCATGGTTAGCAGTAGGTCGCCACTTGAGCGCCATTGAGCCGACTTAATAAATAGCTAAGGAACTTTTTCCTAAATTTAAACTCTCAGTGTATGATTTATTCAACTTAATGCTATGATTACAACACTAATTTTTAGAGAGGCCACTCAATGACAACAACTGTAGCCCAATACAATTTAGCTTTAGCTTCCGTTGGTAACGTAGATTCATATACGAATCTAGTGCATAGCACGCCAATGTTGACTGCTGAAGAAGAATACGATTTGGCAACACGGCTGCAACAAAATGGTGACGTTGATGCTGCCCAGCGGCTGATTTTATCGCACCTGCGATTTGTTAACCGTATTGCAAAAGGCTATAGCGGATATGGTTTGCCGGTAGCTGATCTTGTGCAAGAGGGTAATATTGGACTTATGAAGGCGGTAAAACGCTTTGATCCTGATAAAGGTGTGCGCTTAGTTTCATTTGCCGTTCATTGGATCCGCGCTGAAATACATGAATATGTGATCCGTAACTGGCGCATAGTAAAAATTGCCACGACCAAAGCGCAGCGCAAGTTGTTCTTTAACTTACGTAGTGCTAAAAAACGTCTTGGTTGGTTAAATCCAGAAGAAGTGGAAGCGGTTGCCGCAGATCTGGGTGTTACTCCTGACAACGTTATGGATATGGAGCGTCGTTTAGCGCAACCAGACACCTCATTTGATTTGCCAACTGACGCTGATGATGAAGATTACAGCTTCTCACCTGCCGCTTATTTGGAAGGGCCGGAAAATGCCGATCCTTCAATACAACTCGAGCAAGTCGATTATGCGGATGATCAACATCATAAATTAGTCGAAGCCTTAGAAACCTTAGATGAACGTAGTCGTGATATTGTCAGCCAGCGTTGGTTAAATGATGATGGGAAATCGACCTTGCATACTCTAGCCGATCAATATCAGGTTTCCGCTGAGCGTATTCGCCAAATTGAAAATAATGCGATGAAGAAATTAAAACATTTAATGGTTTAATCTCTAGCAAGTACAATGTTTAGAAACAAAAAAGCCCGCATCGTAACGCAAGGCATTACCCTAAAGTGTGGCTTTATGTGAAAACCTGATAATATCCTCGTTACCATGACGGTAGCGAGGATTTTTTATGACTAACGATAAAGGAAGTGACAAGCGCAGAGGTTCAAATGCCAAAGAAATTGACCTTGATCCCGTTAATGGCATTAACGTTAATCACTGTAAAAATCCACGCTGCCCAAGTTTCAATGTGGTATACACTGGCACTTCTGCCGATCCAAACTATATCCGGTCAGGTACAACAAAAGCTACCACGCCCTATGGTCGTAAAACATTAAATAATCTCGGGAAACATGCAGCCTTAGGCACCACATCAATGCCACTATTTATTCAATGCAATCAATGTGGCGAGAGCCCACCGCTTAAAAGCAATCATGGCATCAATGAGGTGCTTAAGATATGGGCCTATCACCCAGATAATGACTCCTGCCCTAATGCTGCTTGCGTCAACCATGATATCCCTATTGGGACTAAGCGTGCCTATAGACGCAATGGACGAACGCCAGCCGGTACAGTTAGATGGCTATGCAATGCATGTAGTAAAAGTTTTGTTGAACGAGCAAAGTTAAGGGCTTCAAGAGTAGGTGAAAAACCTTACCGCTACGAAGATGTGATCAAGGCTCTGGCAAACTCATCTCCCTTTAATAGAATGATGGAAGTCTATGGGGTTACACCTGTCTCTATATACCGTTATATAGAAAAAGCATATAAAGCCTGTGTACGATTTAATGCTAAAAAGAGGCAGAAAATATCATCAATATTAAGTAAAAGGGGCACTATCTACTTTTCAACGGACAGGCAAGATTTATTCGTTAACTGGAGTAATCGGGAAGATAGAAGTGCCATTCCAATTAAAGCTACATGCAGTGCTGATGCTGAAACAGGCTTTATCTATCGCTATGATGTCGGTGTTGATGACAAGTCGAACCAAAAACAGATCCATGAAGAAAGCATTGGAAATGGCGACATCGATGTAGCGAATGTATTTAGAAAATATCCACACTTATTTTTGCCTTCCGACATGGGAATTGAAGTCCGCATCAACAGCTTTATTGAGCAAGAGCTGATTAAGATGAAAAGGGCTAACCCCTTCATTACGGAGGTTGAATTGGCGTATGAAGAGGCACTGTTTAGGCCTAATATTGAATCTTCATCCAACCATATAGCAGAAGGTACAGGGCTGCCTAACAATTGCCTGCTGATTAAAGAGGATTACCAGCTTTACGGTCATTACTTTTCGTTAAGAAGGGATATTCCAGACGATGTTAAGGTGATTAATTTTAGCGATCAGGAGTCTGGATTGAGGGCTGCATTTATGTCTGCATTCGCCGATAAGGTTATGACCAATGATGCACATTTGTTCTATATAAGCTATTCGAAAAAAGCGGTACGCGAAGATCGTGAAAGAGCAAAAAGGGAAACGTACCTTAAGATCAAGAGTACAACAAGAACCCATAACTGTGACTGGGAAGCATCAAAACATATTCTATGTCTTGATGCCATACAAAATTACACCAGCCCTATAGGTAAATGGCGAGATCACTGGGGTATACATCCCCTTGAATCTTACTCCGAAGTTGAGAAGACCTTCTCACATCAAACCTACCAACCTAATCAGGACAATGATGAGATCGCTCATTACTTAACGAAGGCGAGTCTACATTACGTGGATAATAACTTTATGCGTGCCAGACGGCGTGTAAGCCAGTTTGAGCGTGGAATACCGTCATCAGCAAGTGAGAGGCGCATCTGGTACGGAAGAAGCTTCTACAGGCCAGATCTCGTCAAGAAGACGGCACTTATTCTGACCACTTATCTTAATTACTGTGTTGCCAATAGTGGCAATACGCCAGCCCAACGCCTTGGAATTACTAAAGGAGCGGTAAGGTTGAAGGATATACTTAATAGCTGATTGCCACCTATAGGTTATTTCAGTTTACATGGGTAATGAAAAAAGTTGATCATCCTTTCTCATTAGGAAAATATTAGATTAAGATAACTCACCCCTTAGTCTTCCATAACAATTTGTTCATAAGCCGCTATTTTTCTGTCAGTGTATTGAACTACGCCTTTTATTGCTAACTTCTTTAGGGCCAAGGTGAGCACTTCCATTGTTTTATAGTCAGGTTGCTTATTTTTGACAGGTAATTGAATATATTTGTTTTTTACAACATTCCAACCACCTAACTTACTTTTGTAAGAATAGATGGTTAAATCTGTTACTTTATTAATACATTGGACCGCAAACAAATATTGATTTGGTGATAGCTCAATGTCATTTAGGCCCCATTGAATCGCGTAGGCATCCGATAAAACAGTAAACTCATTAGATTGGAAATAAGCTCTGTAAACATCACTATTTGAAGGGATTGAGATTACATTCTTTAAAATAGTTGCCCCATCTTTCGGTGCAAAATAGTTTAGTCCTTGGTTATTGAAGCTGGACGTGAGGCATGGAAGTGTATATTTCCCTGTTTTCTCTTTTGGTAATTCATCTGCCTTGAAAGGTATTTTTTTTGTCTTTATTTTTTCAAATAGAGCTCCAATTTTATATTCACCCCACGATATATGTTCAAAATTATCCAAAACCTTTTGTTCTTCTGGCGTTAATTGATAGTCCTTCAGTCCAGTCGCAGATAAATACGCCTCCAGCTCCACGATAGGCCCAGCTTCCAGCTCAGATATAACGCGCCCCATAAAATCAAAATCAATCTCTCGACTTCCTGATAAGGGCAAGGTTAATAACTGGTCCTTGAGAATGCTTACATTAAAACTTGAGCTACCCCATGAAAAGGAACTAAAAGCTTTGATCATTGTAGAAATGAAAAATTGCGAATTTTCTTTGTTGAACTGTTTTACTTTCGGCTTCAAAATTTTTATCTTGTCACCTGTAAAGTATGGTTTTTCTTGGTAAAACATTGTGGCAGTATCTTGACCAAAAGAAATTGTATTGCCTTCATTCAAAAAAGATTCATCTTCGTTAATATAGCCTTTTTGACCATTATTTGAACTCATCCTAACAACGTAAGGATGGTTTCCTCCTTCCATTACTTGGACCTTATTGGCATCAAATCGTTTTTTTGATGTGTTTACTTCAAACAAATCACCCAGCGCAAATTCTCCCCACTCAACATTATCCAGCATTTTGTTAAGCGGGGAACTTACTTTCCCGAATCTGCTAAACCTTTTCCTTGCTGCTTTAAAAGGTTTGACACTTCCCACGCTAAGTAGTCACCGACTGTTTTTTTAAGATCTTTCAGTGTCGGCTTAGTATTGATCGGGATGGACTGATTCCAGTCGGCCCCGCTGTTTGGGTCGATGCCGTTTTCATGGTACTCATCTTCTGCCAGAATGCTCAACTTGCTTTTACCAAAGCGAACTAAATCCACGACCTCATGATAACGTTCTTTGGCGCGGTCGGTGTCTTTCAGGTTATTGTTAGATTTTTTTCGATTGGTGCGTGTGTAGCCATCATTAGAGAAATCTATAAACTTCACCATCTCATCTTTGTGGTGCGCTTCATTGATCTTAAAGACATAGACATAGGTCTGCACACTCGATTTACCAATGAAAACATCAATCGGCATTTTGATGCTGGCAGTCAATGTGTGATTTTTAAGGATGCGCTTATTAATTGCAGTCGCCTTACCTGATCCTGCCGAGCCCTGAATGATAATGGCGGCATAGCCCTTATTCATCATGCTCAATGCTTTTTCCACAAAGTTCATTCCATTGCCCGCCGCCGAATAGGGTGGGTTCAGGATGAAGGCATCCGCAGGGAATTTTTCATCGGTCTTGCCAAAGCCGTATTTGCCATCAAAGCTTAATGAATCCTCATTGAGGATATTTGAACTACCATCACCCATTAAAATCATATTGAGAATAGCGAGCATATAAACACTGGAAAGCACCTCTAAGCCTAATAGCTGCTCGGCTTTGATTTGCGCCTCTTTAATTGCTAACTCCTCAGGCGAGGTAATCGTCTTCTTAGCATCATTCAACATTTCATTCATAGCGGCAACTAACAAGCCTGCTGATCCAGTTGCAAAATCCCAAACATAGGTATCTTTATTTACCCTTGCAAGCCTTGCTAACAGGGTCGCGATGTAAGATGGCGTGAGCACAACATCATTAAGTTTATCTTGCGAAAAGCCAAGCCAGCCATACATTTCATTAAAGAGCTTGCCTGTGAAATCGGTGGTGAGTCCAATTTTGTAGTAGATGCCTAAATCATCAATAATTTTGGAGAAAACTCTTTTGAGCTGGCTTTCTCCGTCAACGACTTTGTTGATGTTTTCAGTCGTAAGCGTGTTTTGAAGCGTTCTCATAATCAAGTCATTCTTTTCTTTAGGGATATTTTTTTCTTTTAAGAATGCTTGGATTTTTCTGACGACAATATCACCGTCACTGTTACCTTCCTCGGTAGAGGATTTCAAGTCTGACTTTTCAAGAGGCGCTACTTTACTCGGTATCCCTAAGGTTGCCATGATAGAGGCCGCGACCAAGTAAACACGATCATTTTCACCCAGTCCTTTTTCATTTTGGTAAATATCATTATTTAAACGGACAAGGCTGGTATCAATTTCTTTTTCTCGTTGAGCCTTTAGTTTATCAAGCTCTTCTTGAGATAGACTAAGCGATCTGACTTTTTTGATAAAGTCACCAAAATGAGCGTCAGACAAAAACGAGAAATCTGTGTAATCTCCAATTTTTTGTCCTACGCCTAAATTATCCTTTGAGACGTAGTAAACGCCGATTTCATGCGACACTCTCCCAGAAGCATCTTTATACCCCGTCATCCCTATAGCGATAATATCGGTATAACTGGTGTGATGAAGCAATGCATTTGCATAATGGACCGCGCCATTCACTGCAAAGTCTTTGATGTTTTTTAGGTTAGGTTCGTTTTTTGGCGTAAGGTTATCAACTTGACCATCAGCGTTAAGTTTGACGAGTTTTTCTTTGTAGCCTTTGTACTCAATTAGAACAGGGAAGTAGTCAAGGTTTTTACTTTGCAATAAAAGCTTTGCATCTGGACGGTTGCCACCTTTGCCTCCGCTCTTCGTATGATAATCATTGAGAGCCTTATCTACTTCATAGTTCAAGGACTCCTGTTCAAGCTTATAATCTAAACTGTAAGACTTAAGCCAGCCGTTAGCTAAATCTGCAATATTAGGCTCTACTGATTGTATTTTTGCCATTACTTCACGCTCCATTTCGATATTTTTTAGTGTGCACTCATTGCACTTTATCTTAATAGCATATCACACCGTATGATATAAATCAATACTATCATATGCTATTTTCTTCCTGGTTTTAATTTTTCTACGCGGGAAAATATCTCTACAAGATCTTCGTCAGACATACCGTCTAAGGCAATCAAGCCAGCCCTTATTACTTCGGCCTTATTTCCAATACTTCCATGCTTAGCAAGGCGTAACCTTGTTTTGTCTATAATCTCATAGTCTTTAATCGGGCAAGTAAAACTATCCCTGATCATGGTTTGCTTTTTTACTTTATCGTTCATGCGGGCCTCTTACTTCAGGTTTGTGTATCTTATACTTATGCTGAAACAGTAATATGTTTTATATCATTTATACCACATGTTAGATGGCATAAAAAAGCCCCAACCCATTACTGAGTTGAGGCTATAACATGATCTGTAACTATTTACAGATACAGACCAGCATCTAAACAAGGCACAATGTAGGTATATTTAAAAATTGCCACACTTTAAGGTAATGCCTTGCATCGTAACGCGGGCTTTTTTATGAATTCATTTTGAGCGGTTTAGCGTTCTAGTAAGGTCAGCTTACCGGTTTTACCATCCCATTCTTCTGCGTCATCTAATTGATCTTTCTTTTCTGCAAGTACAGGCCAAACGCGTGAAAGCTCTTCATTAATTTGCACAAATTCCATTTGATCATCGGGTAAATCATCTTCTGAGAAAATAGCTTGCGCGGGACATTCTGGTTCACATAATGTGCAGTCGATACACTCATCAGGATCAATGACCAAAAAGTTAGGGCCTTCATGGAAGCAATCTACAGGGCAGACATCTACACAATCAGTATATTTACATTTAATACAATTTTCTGTGACAACAAAGGTCATGATTATTCTCCAAAAACACAATCTGTACAGGATGAACCTGTTTAATGCCGAGTATTTTACATGATTTATGCCAAAACTGGGCAAGGTTCATTTTTAAGGTATGATCTAGTTATGAGAAATGTCTTCAACCAAGCTTTAAGGAATATGCCATGCGTCGAATTATGACTATTATTTTGTTTGTTATTGTACTTATGCTCGGTGCGGGATTTTCTGCGATTAACCTGACACCTGTTGATATTAATTATTATCTTGGCGTATTGAGTCTGCCATTATCCATAGTCATTATTGCCGCGATTATTTTAGGTACCATACTAGGTGCCTTGGCATTATCTATCAGTATTTTGCGACTGAGATATGAAAACCGCCGTTTACGTAAAAAATTGATTAGCTCAGAGCAGGAAATAGATAGCTTGAGAATTTTACCCATTACCGACGCCAGCAAGGTTTAGGAGCAATGATTGAATGGTTATTTTTTCTGCTACCCGTGGCCGCCTTATCAGGCTGGCTATTAGCGCGAAAACATTACAAGCATAACCCTCGATTGCAAGGGTCTGCGGTGAGCCCTGATTATTTCCAAGGCCTAAATTATTTACTTAATGAACAACCCGATAAAGCGATTGAAGTCTTTGTTCGTTTACTGGAAGTGAATAGTGAAACAGTAGAAACCCACTTCGCATTAGCAAATTTGTTTCGTCGCCGCGGCGAGATTGATCGCGCTATCCGTATTCATCAAAACCTTATTGCTAGGCCTAATTTACCGGTGGCACAACGTACGCAAGCACTGGTCGAATTAGGTTTGGATTACATGAATGCTGGTGTACTTGATCGAGCGGAACAGCTTTTTCTTGATGTGCTTAATAAACCATCACCGCCGACGGAAGCCTTTCAACAATTACTGCGTATTTATCAACAAGAAAAAGCATGGCCAAAAGCCATAGAAATGGCACAAAAAGTTCAGAGTCAAAGCCAAGAAAATATGGGCGCGCTCATCGCCCAATTTTATTGTGAGATGGCAGAGCAACAACTTAAATCATCGAATAATAATGTCGCTATATTGCTGAAATCAGCGCATTTCCATGATCACAATTGTGTACGAGCCACCTTGCTTGAGGCGAAGCTTCATATGCAAGCAGGTAATTTTCGAAAAGCGAGTAAATCATTACTCCGTATTGAAAAACAAGACCATCGTTTTTTGCAAGAGGCTTTGCCGTTGCTATTAGATTGTTATTTGCAGATGAATAACTTGAAGGTATTTAATAATTGGCTAGATGCTTTATTGGTTGAATATCCTAATATGACAAGTGCTAGGTTAATGTTGACGCACGTCATTCAATTACAACAAGGTAGCCAAGCAGCTCAGGATTATTTATATCCGCAATTACAAAAACATCCTTCCGTTGAAGGATTACACCGGCTGATTTCCTTAGGTGAACAATCTAATCCTATGCTTGTACCATTAATTAAAGGTGTCACTGATACTTTGGTTCGCCGAGGGTATAGGTATACCTGTAAGTCTTGTGGTTTCGCCGGCAAAAGCATGCATTGGCAATGTCCTGGCTGTAAACAATGGGGCAGTGTACAGCCAACAGAAATTCACCTTTCCTCTTTAGAAACATTATTGGAATCATCCAAATGAGCGAACTATTTATCTATCACAATCCTAGATGTAGTAAGTCACGTCAAACTTTAGCCTTACTTGAAGAGCAAGGCGTTAAACCTGAAGTGATTGAGTATTTAAAAACACCGCCATCTGTTGCAGCATTGAGCGACATTATTGGCCAACTTGGCATTAGCGCTCGCCAGCTTTTACGAAAAGGCGAAGCGGAGTATAAAGATTTAAATTTAGCTGATGAATCACTCAGTGAGCAGCAACTTATTCAAGCAATGTGTGATCATCCAAAATTGATGGAACGACCCATCGTTATTTATAATGGTAAAGCTAAAATAGGCCGTCCTCCTGAAGCTGTGCTTGAGATTCTATAATGACTGATATCTTAGTTTTATATTACAGTCACTCAGGCCATGTGCGTGATATGGCTGAACAGATTGCCCGTGGTGTTGAAAGTGTCGAAGGCTGTGTGGCGAAGTTGAGAACTGTGCCGGCGATTTCGACGGTATGCGAAGCAACGGAAGATGTTATTCCTGAGCAAGGACATCTTTATGCTAGTCATGATGATCTGAAACACTGTGATGCCTTAGTGTTAGGTAGTCCAACTCGCTTTGGCAATATGGCTGCACCGTTGAAATATTTTATTGATCAAACGAGTGATATTTGGCTTTCAGGATCTTTGATTGGTAAACCTGCTTCGGTATTTACTTCAACAGGCAGTTTACATGGTGGACAGGAATCCACCTTGTTATCAATGATGCTACCGCTGATGCATCATGGCATGCTACTTATGGGATTACCCTATAGTGAAAGTGCATTGATGATGACTACAGATGGTGGTACACCTTATGGTGCTAGTCACTTAGCTGGTGCTAATAGTGATCGGCCTCTAAGTGATAATGAGGCACAATTATGTCGCGCATTAGGACAGCGGACAGCAACTACAGCAAAGGCATTATCAACATCATGACTCAATTTTTTAAACAGCTATCTTTGATCAGTTTTTTTGGTTTAATGATTACCTTAATTTGCTGGATAACGCTAGGCGAACACGCCATTAACTATCCGGTTGCCGCATGGTTGCTTATCGCCTTAACGCCGCTGTTATTTCCTTTACGTGGTCTATTACATGGCAAGCCCTATACTCATGCTTGGACGGGGTTTATGATGTTGTTATATTTTTCTCATGGTGTTGGTGAGGTCTATAGTGCACAAGCTTTTGATCTTTATGCTAGTTTAGAGGTACTATTTAGTAGTGTTACTTTTATTGCTTCAATTGTTTTTATTCGATTAAATGCCAATGAGTTGAAGCGGATCACAAAATAACGAAGCATAATTTGATACATTGATTATGTTTCGTTTTGGAGATTGTTATGAGTACTATTCCCGCTTTTCAGTCAGCATTAACCGGCATTCAAACGGGCATGCAGAGCCTTAACCAAAATTCCATCAAAATAGCCAATGCCCAATCCACGGGTGATTTAACGGAGCCGCTGGTCAATATGATGAGTGATAAGCTTCAAGTGCAAGCTCCTAGTAAAGTAATTGAGACGAGTAGCGATATGATCGGTAGCCTATTGGATATAACTGTGTAGCTGTGGACGTCCATAGTACTCATTCGACACCATTATCTACAATTCAAGCCTCTCGTGCGGCGCCTAGCCCTGCGGTTAAAAATAAGCAAACAACGGGCATTTCAGAGCAGGATCTACAACAATTACGTACACTTAAAATGCGCGATCTAGTTGTTCGTGCTCATGAAGCCGCTCATCTTGCAGCGGCGAGCGGCATTGTTGTTGGTGGTGCTAGTTATAGTTACCAGCGTGGTTCTGATGGTGTGCAATATGCTATCGGTGGTGAAGTTAGTATTGATACCTCCAAAGTGGCGGGTAATCCCAATGCTACCTTACAAAAAGCACAACAAATTCAAGCGGCGGCCCTCGCTCCCACACAACCTTCATCGCAAGATCGAACGGTAGCAGCTCGAGCTGCGAAAATGGCTATAGAAGCGAAAGCCGAAATCAGCCTACAAGTTATCTCAAATAATGTTTCTCCGACCAATCAATCAGCAACGGATGGTGCTAGTCGTTCGCTGATCGACATGGAGAGCGAAGCGAGGTCGATTAGTCGCCAGTAGGCAACGCGTTTTTGCATTTTCGTAATAGAGAGCGTTAGCGAACAGTGGAGAATAATGTTAGAAAAGGCTTTTTGTTGCCGTAGAGTCAT
>JAGXHJ010000098.1 GCA_024636315.1 Methylophaga sp. | reverse complement strand
GGTCAATCAGCATTGAATCGGCAAAACTAGTTTGTTGTAGGTTTTTCCACGCCATGTATGAGCCCATTCCTGATGATTTTCGTAGGGTGTATTATCTCATTTCTAGTATGTTTTTGCCGGTTTCGTGCAAAGGTCTCACTTTAGCTAATTAAAAACCTTTAAACTCAGAATGAAATTATATGTTTTTTGATAGATTATCATCTAATTCTTAATACATATTAAATTAACGTCTTACTATGGAGATAATAATGCGACATGCTGAAAAACATAAAACCCAACATATCGGTTGGCTACGTGCAGCCGTACTAGGTGCTAATGATGGAATCGTTTCTACCGCCAGTCTTATTTTAGGTGTGCTAGCCGCTGGAGCAACATCTAATAATATATTAATTGCTGGCATCGCCGGTCTAGTGGCTGGTGCCATGTCTATGGCAGCAGGAGAATATGTGTCTGTTAGTACCCAGTCAGATACCGAAAAGGCTGATTTAGAGCGGGAACGTCATGAATTAATGACCCAACCACTGCATGAACACGCCGAATTAGCGGCAATTTATATTGGGCGAGGACTTGACGCGCAAATAGCATCTGAAGTCGCAACACAATTAATGGCTCATGACGCATTGGGCAGTCATGCTCGAGATGAATTAGGTATTTCCAATATATCAACAGCACGACCAATTCAAGCGGCGCTCGCTTCCGCAGCCACTTTTTCTGTTGGTGCTTTCATGCCACTGCTGATGGTACTTTTAATGCCTCTCTCAGCTCTAATGTGGACAATAACGCTTAGCTCATTAATTTTTCTCGCACTATTAGGATCTTTATCTGCCTATGCCGGTGGCGCTTCGATATTGATCGCTACAGCTCGCGTAACTTTTTGGGGCGCCTTAGCGATGGCTCTAACAGCAGCTGTTGGCTCATTCTTTGGTGTCGCCGCATAATAATTAGCTTTCTGCGTCGTTACTGTAGCGAGTGAGGTTTAAACTCTCATGATGCAAAACTATTCCGCTTAATCTAAACCTTAGCGATCAAAATTAGTGGTTAGCTCGCCACTGGCATAACGTTCCACCATTTTACCGAGTGAAATTGTTTTAATTTTACTCGCATGTCCCGCACTACCAAAAGCTTCATAACGTGCCTGACATATCATCTGCATAGCATCCAATGCCACTTTATAAAATTTACGCGGGTCAAATATACTGGCATTTTGTTCTTCCGCTAAAAATTGTCGAATTGAGCCTGTTGATGCCATGCGTAAGTCAGTATCAATATTGACTTTACGAACACCATATTTAATTCCTGTAACAATCTCATCTACCGGCACACCATACGTTTGGCCAATATCACCGCCATAGCTATTGATTATTTTCAACCAATCTTGCGGTACTGAACTCGAACCATGCATGACAAAGTGGGTATTCGGCAACCGTTGCTGTAAAGTTTTTAAACGACTAATAGCAAGCACATCACCTGTCGGTGGCTTGGTAAACTTGTAAGCACCATGACTTGTGCCAATAGCAACCGCTAACGCATCTACTTGCGTGGCTTTTACAAAAGCAACAGCTTCATCAGGGTCAGTTAATAACTGGCTGTGATTAAGTTGTTCAACGGCACCATGTCCATCTTCTTCTCCCATCATGCCCGTTTCCAAAGAGCCTAGGCAACCCAGTTCACCTTCAACAGATACGCCACAGGCATGCGCCATATCAACAACTGTTTTTGTAACAGCAACATTATAGTCAAACGATGATGGGGTTTTCATATCTTCCAGCAAGGATCCATCCATCATCACTGAGCTAAAACCCGATTGAATGGATCTTGCACAAACATGAGGTGCGGCACCATGATCTTGATGCATCACGACTGGAATATGAGGGTACTCTTCTATAGCGGCTAAAATCAAATGTCGCAGAAAAGGCTCGCCAGCGTATTCTCGAGCACCTGCTGAACCTTGCATTATGACGGGACTATCGGTTGCATGAGCAGCCTGCATAATGGCCTGGACTTGTTCCATATTGTTGACATTAAATGCAGGAATAGCAAAACTATGTTCTGCCGCATAATCGAGTAATTGACGCATTGAAATGAGAGCCATCTGTCGTTACTCCTTAATTATAAAATTATAATTGCTTACTTTATTCACAGCTTTGAGCTGTAGCTTGTGGCTTAACCATGTCTCCAACGCAAACTAATTTAAGTGAGTTGGTACTGCCTTGCACTTCAAGATCGCCTTTGGTGATGATGACTATATCTCCATCGCTGACTACGCCGCTACGCTGCAATTCCTGAATGGCCTCTAAATTTAACGTGGCATGATCAGAGTGATCCACATTAAAACTCACTGGGTAAACGCCTCGGTACAAGGTTACTTTTCCTAGTGTTTCGACATGTGGTGTCAATGCAAAAATAGGGATGCCCGAGCTAATTCGAGACATCAACAATGGCGTTGTTCCTGTTTCTGTTAATGCGGCAATCGCTTTCACATCAACGTGATTGGCCATATACATGGCCGCCATGGCAATGGCTTCATCCATCCCCTCAAACTGCGAATCCATACGATGGTGTGAAACGCGAATTTCTCGTTGTTGCTCGGCTTGCAGACAAATACGATCAACCGCTTCAACAACCTTAACAGGATAACGACCAACAGCCGTCTCGCCTGATAACATCACGGCATCCGTGCCGTCTAATACAGCATTGGCAATATCAAATACTTCCGCTCGGGTCGGGATTGCATTAGTTATCATCGACTCCATCATTTGAGTTGCTGTAATAACAACGCGATTTAACTGTCTCGCTCGTTGAATAATTTTTTTCTGAATAGGTGGTAATGCTGCATCGCCAATCTCAACACCCAAATCACCGCGTGCGACCATGACAGCATCAGAGGCTTCAATAATCTCATCAAGTACATCTAATGCTTCAGCACGTTCTATTTTTGCAATAATCCCGCCACGGCCTCCTGCATCACGCAATAGTTTACGAGCATAGTGAATATCCTCCGCTGAGCGTGGAAATGAGATGGCAATGTAATCAGCTTGCATCTTAGCCGCAGTAATAATATCGGCTTTATCTTTATCTGTTAATGCCTCGGCAGATAATCCACCACCTTGGCGATTGATGCCTTTATTATTAGACAGCTCGCCTCCGATCATAACGCGACAAATTATCCGTTGACCTTCTACCTGCTCGACCCAAAATACAATTCGTCCATCATCAAGCAGTAATGTATCGCCACGTTTAACATCCTGCGGCAACTGTTTGTAATCAATACCGACTTGTTCGACATCGCCAGCATCAGAATCAAGTTCCGCATCCAAAATAAATTTAGCTTCTTCTTGTAAATATACTTTTCCCGCTTTGAATCGTGCAATACGAATCTTCGGGCCTTGCATATCAGCTAATACACCGACTTGCCGACCATAAGCTCGTGCGCGATTACGTACAGTTTCTGCAAGTGCTAGATGCTCACTCGCTTGGCCATGAGAAAAATTGAGCCGAACAACATCCACCCCAGCCTCAATTAAGGCATCAAGTACTTCGCGCTTATTACTTGCCGGCCCTAAGGTTGCAACTATTTTTGTTCTTCTTTTAACTGCCAAGGTTATTTTGCTCCGTTATGATTTAGCGCGTTGCTCCAAGATCTCTACTGCAGGTAGTACTTTGCCTTCTAGAAACTCAAGGAAAGCCCCTCCTCCCGTCGAAATATAAGAAACATCAGCGCTGATATTATATTTTGCGACAGCCGCCAATGTATCGCCACCACCAGCAATAGAAAACGCGTTAGATTCAGCTATCGCCATAGCGACTTCTTTTGTTCCTTCACCAAATTGATTAAATTCGAATACGCCTACTGGACCATTCCACACAATGGTACCGGCATTTTTAAGTATTTCTGATAACTCGTGGGCTGATTTTGGTCCAATATCAAAAATCATATCGTCGTCTTCGACATTGGTTGCCAATTTAGTGGTCGCCAGTGCTGTTTCTGAAAATGCCTTACCGCATACAACGTCTACTGGTACTGGAATTGAACCTCCTCGGGCTATCGCATCCGCAGTGAGTTTTTTACAAGTGTCGATTAAGTCAGGCTCATATAACGATTGACCCACATTATTACCAGCTGCCGCAATGAAAGTATTTGCAATACCACCACCTACAATCAGCTGATCAACAATTTTTGATAATGATTCCAGCACCGTTAATTTAGTTGATACTTTTGAACCACCAACAATCGCCACCATCGGTCTCGCAGGATTATCTAATGCTTTTCCTAATGCTTCTAATTCGCCAGATAACAAAGGCCCGGCACAAGCAATAGGGGCATATTTTGCGATTCCATGGGTCGAAGCCTGAGCACGATGTGCCGTCCCAAAGGCATCATTCACATAGATGTCACACATTTGAGCCATACGTTGAGACAAAGCATCATCATCAGCACTTTCGCCAATATTGAAGCGTACATTTTCACAAAGAACAACTTCGCCATTTTCTACTGGAATAAAATCCGGTTCCAGCCAATTCTGTTCTAAACGTACTGGTTGACCCAATAATGCCGTCAAATAATTAGCAACCGGTGCCATTGAATATTTGTGCTCATACTCACCCTCTGTTGGTCTGCCAAGGTGCGACATAATCATCACCTTTGCACCAGCAGCTATCGCCATTTTAATCGTAGGTAATGAAGCATGAATACGTGTCCCATCAGCGACAACACCCGCTTTTAAAGGGACATTTAAATCTTGGCGAATTAATACTCTTTTACCAGCTAAATCTAGGTCAGACATTTTAATCACGGACATATACTTTATTCCTCTCTCTGATGTTTTATTATTCTGCTCAAGCTTAACTATAGCCTCATAAAACAAAAAAAGCTCCTATGCTTTCGCTGTAGGAGCTTTTTAATTTATGCAGATTGCTACTCTAGTCAGCAAAGTAACAATTCCTTGCTTATTTACCTACTAATTCTACTAAACGCATCATATTGCAGGTGTAACCATATTCATTGTCATACCAAGCAACTAGCTTAACAAAAGTGCTGTCGAGCGCAATACCAGCACCCGCATCAAATGTTGACGGCGCGGTATTGCCACGGAAATCAGTAGAAACCACTTTTTCCTCTGTGTAGCCTAAGACACCCTTTAATGGTCCTTGCTCAGAGGCCGCTTTCATTACTGCACAGATTTCTGTATAGGAAGCATCTTTTTCTAGCTCCACAGTCAAATCAACGACAGATACATCTGATGTTGGCACACGAAAAGCCATACCGGTTAATTTACCGTTCAGTTCAGGTAGTACGACACCCACTGCCTTTGCAGCGCCTGTTGAAGATGGAATGATATTTTCTAAAATTCCACGACCACCGCGCCAGTCTTTCATTGATGGACCATCTACGGTTTTTTGTGTTGCTGTTGCGGCATGAACTGTAGTCATCAAACCACGTTTAATACCAAAGTTATCATTGACTACTTTAGCTATAGGAGCCAAACAGTTGGTTGTGCAAGATGCAGCAGAAACTATTGCTTCACCTTTATATTTATCGTCATTGACACCAAATACAAACATTGGCGTGTCATCTTTTGACGGTGCTGATTGCACTACTTTTTTAGCGCCCGCATCGAGATGCGCTTGACAAGATTCTTTAGTCAAAAAGAAACCCGTACACTCTAAAATAAGATCTGCCCCTACCTCATCCCATTTCAAATCGGCAGGATTACGTTCCGCTGTGATACGAATAGTTTTGCCATCAACAACCAAGTGGTCATCAACAACAGATACATCGCCAGCAAAGAGGCCATGAACCGAGTCATGTTTAAGCATATACGCTAGATATTCAGGATCTAACAAATCATTAATTGCTACAATTTCAATGCCTTGAAAGTCTTTAGCTGCGGCACGAAATGCCATGCGGCCAATACGACCAAAACCATTAATACCAACTTTAATTGTCATTCTCTTTTTCCTTTCGTCTTCAATTAAGATTAAAAGCTAAAACAGTAAGTGATTTAAATTGCTATTAAGGCAATATTTTCATCTAAGACTGCATAATTTGAGATGCTGTATCGCGAAATGCACTGAATTGATTATCGGTAACGATGACGTCAGTTTGGTGCAATTAATATCACACTACAATAATCATCCCTACTTTTTATCAGTTATTGTCACATCGAGCAAGTGTAAATCATTTATAGCTCTAACCACAGTCAAATATATTGATACCCAACATAAATTTTACTTATGTTATGTCCGACTGTCATTACCCTAACTTACCAATAATAAACACTAAAAACTCATATTCCAATGCCAATAAAGCTTATGTGTATTGTCGATAGGAATTTCTTAGGTTTAAATATAATAATGGCGGGTGTACTTTCGCACATCCGCCATTACGTTTAATCTATAAAAGTCTTTTTAAAAAACGTTTATAGTGTTTCTTTTACCGTTTTAACTACGTTTTCAACGGTGAAACCGAAGTGTTTCATCAAAACGCCACCTGGTGCAGATTCACCAAACGTATCGATACCAACAACGCCGCCTTCTAGACCTACATATTTACGCCAGAAGTCAGTTACGCCTGCTTCAATCGCAACACGTTTAACGCCTGGAGTCAGGATGCTATCTTTATATGCTTGATCTTGACGATCAAACACGTTCGTTGAAGGCATAGATACAACACGTGCATTGATACCATCGGCAGCCAATGCAACTTGAGCTTGTGCAGCTAAATCAACTTCAGAACCGGTAGCAATCAAGATCACATCAGCAGTACCTTCTGCTTCAGACAGGATATATGCACCTTTACGCATTGCAGCAAAATCAGCAACATCATGTTTACGACCAGGAATACCTTGACGGCTTAATACTAAGCTTGAAGGACCATCTGCACGTTCAACAGCCGCAGTCCATGCAACAGCAACCTCAACTGAATCAGCAGGACGCCATACATCCATATTAGGGATATAACGCATTGCAGCAGTATTTTCGATTGGTTGATGTGTAGGACCATCTTCACCTTGACCAATAGAGTCATGTGTTAATACGGCAATAGTGCGGATTTTCATCAATGCAGCCATACGTAACGCAGACTTAGCATAGTCAGAGAACATGTGGAATGTGCCACCGAATGGGATCAAACCACCGTGAAGTGCCATACCATTCATGATTGCATACATACCAAACTCACGTACACCGTAAGAGATGTAGTTACCAGGCTCTTTTCCAGATACGTGTTTGAAGCTTGCACAGCTCGTTAAGTTAGAACCAGTTAAGTCAGCAGAACCACCTAAAAATTCAGGTAATAACGGTGCCAAAGCAGCAATTGTTTTTTGTGATGCTTGACGTGACGCTAGGCTAGCTGCGGCCTCGTTAGTATCAGCAATAATTTTATCTGTTGCTTCAGTCCAGTTTGCAGGTAAATCTTTCGCCATACGACGTGTGAATTCTGCAGCCAACTCTGGGTACTCAGCAGCATAAGCATCAAATTTAGCATTCCAAGCCGCTTCTTTTGTTGCGCCGGCAGCTTTAGCATCCCAACCTTCGTAAACATCAGCAGGAATTTCAAAAGGAGCATAGTTCCAATCTAATTCTTTACGCGTTAATGCAACTTCTTCTTCACCCAAAGCAGCACCATGACAGTCGTGACTACCAGATTTGTTAGGTGAACCAAAACCGATGATTGTTTTACAGCAAATCATAGATGGTTTGTCTGTAATTGCTTTAGCAGCAGTAACGGCAGCAGAGATTGCTGCAGCATCGTGACCATCTACTGATTGTACGTGCCAACCATAAGCTTCAAAACGCTTAACGGTGTCATCTGTGTACCAACCATCAATGTGACCATCGATTGAGATGTTGTTGTCATCCCAGAATGCAACCAATTTACCAAGACCCCAAGTACCTGCTAATGCGCAAGCTTCGTGAGATACACCTTCCATCAAACAACCATCACCCAAGAATACATAAGTATTGTGGTCAACGATTTCGTGGCCAGGTTTGTTGAATTGATCAGCCATTAGTTTTTCAGCCATCGCAAAACCAACACCGTTGGTGATACCTTGACCTAAAGGACCTGTTGTTGTTTCGATACCTGGTGCATAACCGTATTCAGGGTGACCCGCACATTGCGAGTGAAGCTGACGGAAAGAAGCAAGTGATGACATTGGCAAGTCATAACCTGACAAATGCAACAATGAATAAATCAACATTGAACCGTGACCATTCGACAGAATAAAACGATCGCGGTCAGACCATTCTGGATTAGTCGGGTTGTGTTTTAAGTGATCATTCCATAATACTTCAGCGATATCCGCCATACCCATAGGCGCGCCTGGATGACCAGATTGAGCCTTTTGTACTGCATCCATGCTTAAAGCACGGATGGCGTTTGCTAAATGTCTACGTGTAGCCATTGTTTATATACTCCTATTTAAAAAAATTAAGCTGCTCGCCATTTGATCGAGCATCCTATACTAGGTATTTGTTGTAGTGGACCACGACCTGTTTCAGCAACGTGTTTCATTGCTTCAAATAAATCTCGTCGTGCATCCGGTGCTGCAGCTTCTTTTCGACTTGCGTCTAAACGACCGCGGTACTGCAATTGAAGATCTTTGTTATAACCAAAGAAATCGGGGGTACACACTGCTCCGTAGGTTTGGGCAATTTGCTGTGTTTCGTCATACAAATAAGGGAAGGAAAAACCATTTTCTTTTGCAACACGTTGCATGTTTTCAAAAGAGTCTTCTTGGTAATCAGCAGGATCATTAGACATAATCGCCACAGTGTTAATACCCATTTTTTTTAATTCGTTGGTATCTCGAACTAAGCGATCTAAAACCGCTTTAACGTATGGACAATGGTTACAAATGAACATAACCAGTAAGCCATTATCACCACGACACTGGTCGAGAGTCCATATTTTTCCATCCGTACCAAGCAATGAGAAATCAATAGCAGGCAAGTCAAAATCACAGATTGGCGTTTCTAAACTGACCATAGGCTCTCGTGTAAGTTAGTCTTTTTTTAGCTGCATTTGCTAAAAAAAAACCATAATTGATAGTTTTAAGGATTGGAGATTTTACCAGACAAACTAGAATAATGCTAAATTACTAGTCTGTTTATAGACTTAAAAGCCTGCACTGAAAAATAAACCTAGCTATCTTTCTCAACAGCACGTCGGATTTCTTGCTTCAAGGTCAAGGGAATACAGCGCAGACCCAGCCATACTAAACTAGGCACAATGATCAGGTCATCCAGCTGGCCTAGAATCGGAATAAAATCAGGTATCAAATCAAACGGCATTAACAGATAGGCGACCGCTGCCGCAATCAACCATTTAGCGATTAATGGCGTACGCTTGTCCATCGTTAAAGCGCGATAATAAGCGAGTTCTATTTTTATTTTTTGTATGTTAAGCATGCTATGTCAGTAAATTTTTGAACTATCTTCAAGTTTAGACTTTAAAAGCCTGTTAAAATTGAACTCTAGGCCATAATGCGTATCTAATTGGCTCTATGTAATAATCACATTGTAAATTATTCCAGATCCGTTGAAACAGCTAATTCTTACCTAAGGACCGTCAAACTCTAATTATGGCCACAACAAAAAAGCCGACGCGATCTCGTAAAGCAAAAAAAACAACACCGACCTTCAAACAGAAATTGCTCACACTGTCATATAAACTATTTTTTGCGATGATAGTTCTTTTTGGCATCGCGCTGGTGTTTGTTGATATTCATATACGCCAGCAATTCGAGGGAAAGCGCTGGGCTGTCCCAGCTAAAGTATACGCACGTCCCTTAGAACTCTATGCCGGCTTGCCCCTCTCTCTTGATGACTTGAAAATTGAATTGCGTGGACTTGGTTACCAATTTGTCAGCAAAGTTACTCAGCCAGGTCAGGCAGAGTTTTCTACCACTAAATCCATTATATATTCTCGAGGTTTTAATTTCCCAGATGGTAATGAGCATGCTCAACAACTTGTTTTGGATTTTTCTAACGACCAGTTAACTAATATCAGTACTTATCAAGGCAACCCTATACCACTGGTTCGTTTAGAACCTATCCTTATTGGCGGAATCTATCCATTAAATAATGAAGACCGTGATTTAATCCAATTACAGGATGCGCCTCAAGGCCTTCTTGACGCTTTAATTGCGATTGAAGATCGTGATTATTATGAGCATATAGGGATATCACCCAAAGGCATCGCCCGTGCGATGTGGATCAATATTAAAGCGGGTAGCTTTGTACAAGGTGGTAGCACGCTCACTCAGCAATTGATCAAAAACTTCTATCTGAACTCAGATCGCAATCTCGCACGAAAATTAATGGAAATCCCAATGGCGATGCTATTGGAGCTTCACTATAGTAAAGATGAGATCCTAGAGGCCTACCTCAATGAAATCTATGTCGGTCAAGAAGGCGCGCGTGCCATCCACGGTTTTGGCTTGGCATCTAACTATTATTTTGCACAACCTATACAAGAGCTAAAGCTACATCAAGTTGCCTTATTAGCAGGCTTAGTTAAAGGTCCTTCTTATTATGATCCTAGACGCAATCCAGAACGCTCAAAAAGACGACGTGATCTAGTACTTAAAGCACTAAATGAGCAAAATTCGATTACGGATGCCCAATATAAGCAAGCCATCGCCATGCCACTAGGCATAGTGAAACGAGCGAGTTTACTTAAAGGCGCCTACCCAGCTTATTTAGATCTCGTTAAACGACAATTACGCGAAACGTATCGTGACCAAGATTTAAACTCCGAAGGCTTACGAGTATTTACCAGCCTAAATCCTATCGCCCAAAATAAAGCAGAAGCGGCACTTGTACACACGATAAGCAAACTAGAAAAACGGCATGGCAATAAGATAAAAGAATTGCAAGGTAGTATGGTCGTTACTGATCCGCAAACAGGTGAAGTGATTGCTATTGTCGGTGGTCGCCAAACGCGTTATCAAGGCTTTAACAGAGCACTAGATGCCGTACGCCCGATCGGGTCACTGGTCAAACCTGCCGTTTATTTAACGGCAATAGAACAAGGCTACACATTAATTAGTGAAGTAGACGACTCTCCATATACGCTGACGATGCAAGATGGCCAAGTTTGGAGTCCAGAAAACTTTGAACATCAATCTCACGGTATGGTGCCATTACATCAAGCAATAACGCATTCTTATAACTTGGCAACAGCACGTTTAGGAATGGACTTGGGGCTGGATAAGGTAATCAATACACTACAACGTTTAGGCGTTACTCGGCCAATGAATGCCTTCCCGTCATTATTACTAGGCGCACAAGGTTTATCACCTATGGAAGTGGCGACTATGTATCAAACGATTGCCGCTAATGGTTTTCAAATGCCATTACGCTCAATTCGCATGGTGACCGATAATGCTGGACAGGAATTATCAAGTTATCCCTTCCAGCTTAAACAAACTGTTAGTAGTAATTCCATCCATTTATTACAGTATATGATGCAAGAAACGGCTCGTAGTGGCACGGCAAGATCTATCTACCAACACTTACCAGCAAACATCAATGCCGCAGGTAAAACAGGTACTTCTGATCAACAAAGAGATAGTTGGTTCGCAGGATTTACCGGTAACCGACTCGCCATTGTTTGGCTAGGGCAAGATGATAATGCTTCACTACCATTAACTGGTGCAAGTGGTGCATTACAAGCATGGATAAGCTATATGGGCACTGAAACACTTGAGCCATTTGTTGCCGCATCGCCTGAAGGCATTGAGTATTTGTGGATAGATCAACAAAGTGGTCAACTATCGGCCGAGCATTGTACTGGCGCTCAACAAATTCCATTCTTATTAGGGACTGGACCAACGTTAGCTGTAGATTGTGTAGGTCAGTATAATGATCCCGTATCACAATCCATTAATTGGGTTAAACAGCTGTTTAGGTAAAAAATGAAATTGACAACAAACACATACCGTATTGCAATATTAAGTATAGCTCTAGCAATGGCTGGCTGTTCTAGCACGCTAGTGGTTCCAACTGAAGACCGCAATAATACTTCGCCAAGAGTTGAACAGACGAAGCCTGTAGTAAACGACCGTGCCATCGCGATTCCGCTACCAGAGGAAACGGTTAATCAATCACAACAATCCACTGCGCCATTGACGACTGAGTCTAACGCTATTTCGGTCCCCATATCACCTTCGGTGATTGAACCAGCACAGCAAAACACCGCCGTTATAGCTTTACTCAATGAGGCAAATAACTACTCTCGGCAGGGTGATTTACGCTCCGCTCAAACCAGCTTACAGCGTGCACAGCGTATAGCGCCTCGCGATCCACAAGTGTATTACGCTTTAGCCAATACCCATCTAACACTCCAAGATTACGTTCTCGCCGAACAAGTCGCTCTAAAAGGCGTATCTATCGTGCAAGGGCAACCTGATCAGCTCAATCAGTTTTGGAATTTAATTGCCTTTATTCGTGAAGCAGCTGGTAATACTAGTGGTGCCAAACAAGCTCGTGAGACTGCCAGTCGCTATTAAATACCTAGGTGTTTTGTGGACCGTGGCTTACGGTTAAAACGACTCAAAAAAAAACGTTTGTATCGTTTATATTTAGTCTCGCAAGTTTAAAACATCTTGCATGTCATATAAGCCAGATTGATGCGCCATTAACCAAGTCGATGCCCGCATCGCACCTAAAGCAAAGGTCATGCGACTGGATGCTTTGTGGGTAATTTCGACTCGTTCACCCTCTGTGGCAAACATCACCGTATGATCACCAACGATATCACCTGCACGTACCGTAGCAAAACCTATGGTGTTACGATCTCGTTCACCCGTTCGGCCTTCACGGCCATATACAGCACAGGTTTTAAGATCACGACCTAAGGCATCGGCCACCACTTCACCCATACGCAATGCGGTACCAGAAGGTGCATCTACTTTATGGCGGTGATGTGCTTCGATAATTTCAATATCAACATCATTGCCCAACACGCGAGCAGCAATATCTAATAATTTAAGTGACAAGTTAACACCGACACTCATATTGGGTGCCAGTAGCATTGAAATCTGCTCTGCAGCCTGTTCAATCTCAGTTTTTTGTTGTGCACTAAAACCCGTGGTACCAATAACTAAATGACATTGTTTGGCGACACAGTGAGGCAATAAAGCCATCGTAACTTCTGGTAAGGTAAAATCAATTAAGACATCTGAATTAGCTGTTGCGACAGCGACGTCAGAGCTGATGGCAATACCCAATTTACCAACGCCCGCTAATTCACCTGCATCAGCTCCTAATAAACTTGAGTCCGCACGATCAATTGCAGCGCTTAATTCTAAGCCTTCGGTCTGTACAACCGCCTGAATTAAACAACGGCCCATTCGACCGGCTGCGCCATTGATTGCTATACGTGTTGCCATTATGTTTATCCCACTTAAATCTAAATAAATACCGTCATCTCATTCGTTTTACTATTTCTTGTGACTAAACACTAGCGAAATAAAGTAAGCGAAAAGAAATGACTAACTCATTGCTTAATCAAAAAACTTTTTAACAGCATCCAACCACGAACTGTGTTTTGGGCTATGTTTACTGTGACTACTACCTTGCAAGGTTTCTTCAAACTCCTGCAATAATTCTTTTTGTTTCTTAGACAGCTTAACTGGGGTCTCTATTATCACTCGGCACATTAAATCACCAATAGCACCACCTCGCACCGACTTGATACCTTTTCCTCGCAAACGGAACTGCTGACCAGTTTGTGTTCCATCAGGAATTTTCAAGCTAGCCTTACCATCTAATGTAGGTACTTCTTGTTCCCCACCCAAGGTTGCTGTAACAAAACTTATTGGCACATCGCAATACAAATTACTGCCATCGCGGGTGAATACATCATGTCGTTGCACTTGCATCTCAACATATAAGTCACCAGGGCCTGCACCACCACTACCCGCTTCACCTTCACCTGATAGACGAATGCGATCACCGGTATCAACACCTGCAGGCACTTTAACCGATAAGGTTTTATGTTCTTGAATTTGGCCTTCACCATGACAATCGCCACACGGCTCTTTGATCATCTGACCAGTACCGTGACAATGCGGACAAGCTTGTTGTACGGAAAAGAAACCTTGTTGCATTCGAACCTGACCATGACCCGCACAGGTTGTACATGTAACGGGTTGTGTGCCTTTTTTAGCACCACTACCGTCACATGTTTTACAATTCACATGGACCGGAATACGAATTTTTTGCGTAGTACCCGCCACCGCTTCTTCAAGTGTTAAATCTAAATGGTAGCGAAGATCCGCACCGCGATAACTTTGTCTGCCACCGCCACCTGATTGGCCAAAAATATCATTAAAAACATCGCCAAAAATATCACTAAAGCCACCAGCGCCGCCTTGCTGACGACCACCGCCACCTGACGAATCAACACCAGCATGACCAAACTGATCATAAGCCGCACGTTTTCGAGCATCAGATAAAATCTCATAGGCTTCTTTTGCCTCTTTGAAATGTTCTTCTGCATCAGCATTATCAGGATTACGATCGGGATGATATTTCATTGCCATACGACGATAAGCCTTTTTAATTTCAGCTTCAGTCGCGGTGCGTGACACCTCTAATATTTCGTAACAATCTCGTTTGGCCATCTTTGTTTTTACCTAATAAATTTCTACGTACATCTAATATAACAAAACAGGCGTGAGATAATCCCACGCCTGTTTCTGATTAAACATGATCTAATTAAAAATTATTTTTTGTCGTCATCAACTTCTTCGAATTCAGCATCAACTACATCGTCAGCATCTTTAGCGGCATCAGCTGTAGCTTCACCCGCTTCTGCGTTTTCTGCATAAGCTTTTTCTGCAAGTTTACCTGAAGCTTCAGTTAAGGCTGCTGTTTTAGCTTCGATATCTGCCTTATCTTCACCTTTAATGGCTTCTTCTAAATCAGTAATCGCCGCTTCAATTTTCACTTTTTCTTCAGCGTCTAACTTGTCACCTAAGTCAGTAATTGATTTTTTAGTTGAATGAATCAAACCGTCTGCTTGGTTACGAGCAGTGACTAACTCATGGAATTTACGATCTTCTTCCGCATGAGCTTCAGCATCTTTTACCATCTGTTCGACTTCTTCATCAGACAAACCACTAGATGCTTTAATCACGATAGATTGTTGTTTACCAGTCACTTTATCTTTAGCCGATACATTCAAAATACCATTGGCATCGATATCGAAAGTCACTTCGATTTGTGGTTGACCACGTGGTGCAGCTGGAATATCAGCTAAATCAAAACGACCTAATGATTTATTAGCAGACGCAACTTCACGTTCACCTTGTAAAACATGAATCGTTACTGCTGGTTGATTATCATCTGCAGTTGAGAACGTTTGGTTCGCTTTTGTTGGGATCGTTGTATTTTTCTCAACGAGTTTGGTCATTACGCCACCCATTGTTTCAATACCTAGGCTCAACGGTGTAACGTCTAGCAACAATACGTCTTTCACATCACCAGACAATACCGCGGCTTGAATCGCAGCACCAGCGGCAACGGCTTCATCAGGGTTAACATCTTTGCGTGGTTCTTTACCGAATAATTCTTTAACGGCTTCTTGAACCTTAGGCATACGTGTTTGACCACCAACCAAGATAACATCGTCGATTTCAGATAAAGACAAACCTGAATCTTTAATCGCTTGTCTGCATGGCGCTAAGCTACGCGTGATTAAATCTTCAACTAATGATTCTAATTTAGCACGTGTTAAACGTAATTCCATATGTTTAGGACCAGACGCATCTGCCGTTACATAAGGAAGGTTAATATCTGTTTGTTGGCTTGTAGATAATTCAATTTTTGCTTTTTCAGCCGCGTCTTTAAGACGTTGCAATGCCAAAGGATCTTTCGACAAATCAATGCCTTGGTCTTTTTTGAATTCTTCAACTAAATGTTCAATGATGCGTTGATCGAAATCTTCACCACCAAGGAATGTATCACCATTGGTTGATAATACTTCAAACTGATGTTCGCCTTCGATGTCGGCAATTTCAATTACAGATACGTCGAATGTACCACCACCTAAATCGTAAACAACGATTTTTGAATCACCACGTTTTTTATCCATACCGTAAGCTAATGCCGCAGCAGTTGGCTCATTGATGATACGTTTGATTTCTAGACCAGCAATTTTACCAGCATCTTTGGTTGCTTGACGTTGTGAGTCATTAAAGTATGCAGGAACGGTAACAACCGCTTCAGTTACTTCTTCACCCAAAAATTCTTCTGCTGTTTTTTTCATTTTCATCAAAACACGGGCAGAAATTTCTGGTGGTGCCATTTTTTTACCGTTAGCATCAACCCAAGCATCGCCATTATCAGCTTCTACGATTTTATAGGCCACCATATCAATGTCGCGTTGCACAACATCATCTTTAAATTTACGACCAATTAAGCGTTTGATTGCAAATAAAGTATTTTTAGGATTGGTTACTGCTTGACGTTTAGCTGATTGACCAACAATAACTTCGCCATCTTTAGTAAATGCCACAATCGATGGCGTAGTGCGATCACCTTCGCTATTTTCAATTATGCGTGCTTTACCATCTTCTAATACTGCAACACAGGAATTTGTTGTTCCTAAGTCAATACCAATAATTCTACCCATTATTTTTACTCCATCATTCTTAAAATTTATACTGGTTTTTCCAGCTTCTGGTTATTAGGTGGGGGGGGCGAAATAGAATTTCAAGCCCATGCCGTATCTAATGTTATTTTTTATTGAGAAACAACGACCATTGCAGGGCGCAATAAACGGCCATTAAATTGGAAGCCTTTTTGTGCGACAGTTATTACTTTATTCGCTTCGACGCCTGCAACGGCTTGCATGGCCATTGCTTGATGCAATTCAGGATCAAAGTCATCACCATCAGCTGGGACTACAGGCTCTAAACCAAATTTATTGATCGATGATAAGAACATTTTCATCGTCATTTCTAAACCATTACGTACCGCATCTAATGATGCACCATCAGCATTAGATGCATTTAAACCTAATTCCATACTGTCGTAGACTGGCAATAATTCAGCGACAAATCTATCTAGGGCATGTTTATGGGCATTTTCTAAATCGCGCGCTTGCCGGCGACGTAAATTTTCCATGTCTGCACGGGCACGTAGTAATTCATTCCAGTGCTCATCAGCTTTATTGCGAGCATCTTCCAGCAATGCGGTCGGATCGGCATTGATCTCTACTTCAGGTTCAATATTATCTGCTTCCGTATTATTTTCTGCTTCCGTATTATCGACGTTATCGATGTCTTCATTACTCATAATTCAACTTTCCGGGTTATTTATCACAATCCAAATAATTGGGGATGAAAAAACTAATTTCAAGCCAAAAATTGAATTTTTTACATTAATTACACTTAATTCTTAGTAATAACGTCATTATTTGTGTTTAACCACAGACATTGACCAGCGGTGACTTTATCCAGTCGCTGTAAATTTGCTTCGTGAGCAAGTAATTCATCTTGATTCGCTTTAATAACCCGTAACGGACCCCGTTGAGTTTGAGTCAAAACTTCCGAGTCACGGACTTTATTATTAGCAACAGGCACTTCAGCCGCTAAGGAGAGGCTAACCTGTCCACCGGTCATTGCTAAATAAACATCGGCCAAGATCTCGGCGTCTAATAATGCCCCGTGCAACTCGCGATTTGAATTATCAACGTAATAACGTCGACATAACGCATTCAAATTATTTTTCTGTCCGGGATGTTTATCTCGAGCCAGCTTCAAGGTATCTAACACACTACAAACATCTGCAATTTTGCGCTTTTCACCTTTTAATTTTGATAATTCATGGTTTAAAAAGCCCACGTCAAATGCCGCGTTATGGATAATCAATTCAGCACCATCAATAAAGCGCATAAAATCATCTACAACGGATGAAAATAACGGTTTATCAGCTAAAAATTGTGGTGTAATGCCATGAACTTCCATAGCCCCAGCATCAATCTCACGTTTCGGGTTGATATATTGGTGGAACCGTTCACCTGTCAATCGACGATTAATCACCTCAACACAACCAATTTCAATAATGCGATGATCATCTGCTGTACTTAAACCTGTCGTTTCGGTATCTAGCACTACCTGTCGCTTAATTTGTTGTTCAGCCAAAATTCCTACTCCGCTTAAATTTTTATTTTTAATTACTTAGCAATTTGCTCTCGCGCCGTTACAGCTAACTGATCTGCACGTTCATTTTCAGCATGGCCTTGATGACCCCGCACCCATACCCAATCTAGCTTATGGCTAACTGCAGCTTTTTCCATTCGCTGCCACAGGTCAACATTTTTAACTGGTTTTTTGCCCGCCGTTAACCAATTGCGTTTTTTCCAACCAGGTAACCATTCCATCATGCCTTTCATGACATATTGAGAATCCGTTGTGACTGTAACCTCACAGGGTCGGGTCAATGCTTCTAGTGCAGCAATCACCGCCATCATTTCCATACGGTTATTGGTCGTATCTTTCTCGCCACCAGACAGCTCTTTTTCCACTCCTTTGGTTCGTAAAATGGCTCCCCAGCCACCAGGACCTGGATTCCCACTACAAGCACCATCGGTAAAAATTTCTATTTTATCCATTATTCTTTTCTCTTGCGACCGGCTTAGAGACTAAGCGCCCAGTCGGAAACAAATGTTTTACATGTTCATACATCGTAATTGGCGTAAGCGGTATAGTCCGCTTTGTCGCCACTAAGATCGTAACCCCTGAAAAAATAGGCCATAATCGTTTACCGACTCGCTCGATCATTAATGATCTAGTCAGCCATCGCTCTGACTGAATTGGCGGATGAAACACTAAGCGTTCAGTCGCCGCCACTTCAAAGTTCAGCAACGCTAACCAATCTTTAATTCTAGTCTGACTAAAAAAATGTCCATGCCAAGGTGGTGTAGCTTTAAATGAAAATAAGCGCCGTAATCCCCAGAAACTCCACGGGTTAAAACAACATAAAACCAAGGTGCCATCGGCTTCTAATACCCGCTCGGCCTCACGTAACACCTGATGAGGGTCCTTCGAAAACTCTATCACATGCACTAAAAGTAAAGTATCTAGGCAGTGGCATTTAAAAGGTAGCGATTCATTACGTCCATCGAGATCCGCCGATTGCCCCATGATTTTCTGCATCCTACTGCGTGGAACTTCGGGCAATAATTTTTGCTCCAAACCTAACTGGAATTGATAATTTCCATAAAAATGTTTAGATAAGGATTGCAAGGCACTTTTTTCTTGCTTTAAAACAGAGCACCCTAGTGGACTTTGCCACCAAGTAATCATTTTTTTTTGTATATCCGTTTTATAATCGATCATGTCGACCCCCAACAGTGGAAGTATCATGTTAAACATTCAAGCCGTGCCAGCCTTTAATGATAATTATATCTGGTTCATTCAAGAGCCGAATTCTAGAAAGCTATTAATTGTAGACCCAGGTGACGCTAAACCAGTTATTGAAGCCATTGAGCAACAACAATTGAACCCAGTCGCACTGTTAATTACTCACCATCACAGTGACCATATTGCGGGGATCAAGGAATTAGTCAAACACTATGACATTCCTGTTTATGGACCAAGATATGAAGCCATCCCATCTCTAACTTACCCACTTACAGCCTGCAACGATCTTAAGATTGACTCGGCGTTTCCAACGTTGACTGTACTTGATGTTCCTGGACATACGAATGGCCATATCGCATTTTTAATCGAGGGCAACTTATTTTGTGGCGATACATTATTTGGGGCTGGCTGTGGTCGTTTATTAGGTGGGACAGCAGAGCAACTTCATCATTCATTACAATTAATTGCCAGCTTGCCTGCACAGACAATGATTTTTTGCGCTCATGAATATACCCAAGCAAACCTGCGCTTTGCTACTCACGTAGAACCTAATAATGCACAGATTAGACAGCGTATCGTCGATACCGATGCCTTAGTGAAAAAAGGCAAACCGAGTCTGCCCTCACTATTATCACTAGAACTCAAAACCAACCCTTTCCTACGTTGCCAGCAACCTGAAGTTATTCAGGCTACCCAACAATTTTCCGGTCAACAACTACCTAGTTCTGTGGCTGTATTTACTACCTTACGCTCTTGGAAAGATCAGTTTTAATTGTCTTAGCTAGTCTGATTATTGCTACTAGCGATAATCACGATCATTCCTGTCTTTGTAACCATTGCCATCTCTATAGCCATCATGGTCTTTATATTTATTATTTTCATGATCATTCCTAGACTGATTTTTGTCAGCGTTGCCTCTGTTATCTTGATGACCGTTTCTGGAATGATCTTTGCCTGAATTACCTCTGTTATCTTGATGACCGTTTCGAGGCTGATCTTTGCCTGAATTACCTCTATTATCTTGATGATCGTTTCTATACTGATCTTTGTCAGAATTACCTCTGTTATATTGATGACCGTTTCGAGGCTGATCTTTACCTGATTTATATTTGTCAGACTTACCTCGTTGATCATTGTCGTAGTTATGTTTTTTAGATCTAGTGTTCCATAACGTTTTGGGTACTCGACGCTCGTCAGTTGCTTTCCAGCCATCATCCAAACTACCACTGAACTGCCATCCAATATTGCTATATCGGAAGTAAAAACCATTATCATAGTAATAATCAGGCATTCCCACGATGATATACGCCCTAATACCGGAATCATAAATCATGTCGTGATTATGGTAATGATGTCGATAACCGTGTGCTGGAGCATAAGGTGGTGGCCCAGATCGATAATACACATCTGAGTGTTCATAGTGCGGATGTGAATCATAACGGACTGCCGTACTGCCAACACATCCCATCAAAAGTGCTATTGGTAATGCCAATAATGTCATTTCTCTTTTCATGATTGCCTAACCTCAACTCAAAAGCCCATGTCGAGTCAGTGTTAACAGTGGCTTTTTTACATTTACAAATCTGACTCTTTTTTACTGTGAATATCCATTTGGGGATAAGGAATTGATATATCATTTTTATCGAAGGCTAACTTTATTTTTTGTAATAAATCAGATCGCACCGCCCAATAATCACTAGATTTGACCCAAGGGCGCACATTAAAGTTCACACTACTATCTGCCAATCCAGCTACCGCAACAGCAGGAGCGGGCTCATCTAAAATCTGTTCATGTGCAATTAAAATATCTTCCATAATCTGCTTGGCTTTCAACATATCATCGTCATAACCGATACCAAACACCATGTCGATACGACGAGTATCGCGAGCTGAATAATTTGTAATTGCTCCAGCATAAATTTGACCATTAGGGATGATGATTTCGCGATTATCACCTGTTTTCATTATGGTGCTGAATACACTTATCTTTTCAATAACACCATTGACGCCAGCGGCATCGATAAAATCACCTAATTTAAACGGACGAAAAATAATCATCATTATCCCAGCGGCAAAGTTCTGTAATGAATCTTTAAGTGCTAACCCAACGGCTAAACCCGCAGCACCTAATATGACAATAAAAGAGGTTGTATCAACACCTAAACGATCGATGGCTGCAATCAATACAATGAGTAACAAGATCCCTGTGGAAATTGAACTAGCGAAATTAACTAGAATAGGGTCAAGATCGGCACGAACCATAATCTTACGAAGTAACTTGACGAGCCATCGAATAACAATGCGACCAAAAATCAAAATCGCTACTGCCGTAACAAAATTCATTAAAAATAATCCAACTGGACTCTGAGCTACTGCATCCATCTTTTACATCCTCTTATTAATTGCATGAACTATATCACTGACCAGTTTTGGTCCTTGATAGATAAAACCACTGTAAATTTGTACAAGTTCTGCACCTGCATCTAATTTTGCTACTGCATCTTTGCCCGACATAATCCCACCTGCTGCGATTATCGGCAAGTTTTGGGGTAATTCTTGACGCAATTGTCTTACAATTTCTGTAGATTTATCGAAAACAGGACCGCCGCTTAGCCCACCCATTTCTCCGCTAAAGGGTAATCCCGTTATACCCTCACGTGACATGGTGGTATTTGTTGCAATTACAGCGTCGATTTCAAATTCTTCGAAGGCTTGTGCAAGTTGTTTAACTTCATCAGTATTAAGATCTGGTGCTACTTTTACCGCCATAGGTACATAGCGTTGGTGTTGTTGGTGTAATGTGTTTTGCTCTTCTTTTAGCGCTGATAATAATTCATTGAGCGACTCACCAAACTGTAAGGTTCTCAAACCTGGCGTATTAGGTGATGAAATATTTATGGTTACATAATCTGCTGAAGAATAGACTTTTCTTAATCCGATCAAATAATCGTCCACCGCCTTTTCAACCGGTGTATCAAAATTTTTGCCAATATTAATTCCGATAATCGCATCTTGTCGAGCTATCTTAACTTGCTCAACCAAATGTTCAACGCCCAAATTATTAAAACCCATTCGGTTGATGATAGCCTGTGCTTCGGGCAATCGGAACAATCTAGGTTTCGGATTACCAGCCTGAGGTCGCGGGGTCACCGTACCAATTTCTATAAAACCGAAACCAATGGCGGCTAAGGCATTAATATAGTCACCATTTTTATCGAGGCCAGCGGCTAAACCTACAGAATTTGGAAAATCTATGCCCATCACCGTCACAGGCGATGATTCCACTTTGGGATAAAGTAATGATGATAATCCGGACATTTGGAGCAGAGCGAGGCCCTTTAAGCCCAAATGATGTGCCTTTTCAGCCTCAAGTTGAAACATCACCGCGCGTATTAATTTATATAACATTATTCAACTACCATTGTTATGTTGTAACCGGTGAACTTGCGGAGATTGATGACGCCAGTGTCAAAAATAAGATACTGACCTTTTATTCCATGCAATACACCGCTAATCTCAGGCGTTTTATCGAAATTAAACGATTTAACTTTGTCTGGGTAATGCTCAATAGGATAGGAAATAGTAACCACTTCTTGATCAGACAGTGGCAAGATTGCCTGCTCGCCAAACCGCTGTTGCAAAGACATTATGTCTTCACGGCACTCGATCATTAATTGATCTCGTATTGCCAACATATCAATATTTTCTGGCTTTCCTTTCAGCATCTTGCGCCAATCAGTTCGATCCGACACATGATTCTTAAAAATCACTTCTACTAATCCTGATTGATAACGACTCTTAACCCGAAATATCGGTAAAGCTTGGCTTGCACCCTGATCGATCCAGCGTGTTGGTATTTGATTGATGCGCGTTATGCCTACTTTTATGCCTGAGCTATTCGCCAAATATACGATGTGATCCTGCATACAAAAAGTTTCACCCCATTCGGGCTCTCGGCAGGTTCCTGCATCGTAATGACAGGTTTCAGGTTTCATAATGCAAAGATCACATTGTGCTAGCTTTTGTGAACAAGGGAAGCAATATCCGCCAGAATAAGATTTTTTAATTCGTCGATCACAAGCAAGACAATGTATTTCACCAGCAAATTTAAGGTGAATTTTACGGCCAATTAACGGTGTCATTGCAATCCGCTGTTCTCCAAGTACCATTTGATAATCAACGGGGTTATTATTTTCTGGCAATGTGACGGCCATTTTGGACAGTTGCCCATGAAATTCGCTCAAAATTACGCCTCTAATGTATTTAATTTAGGGACTAACATACATTAATACCACTTTCAGGAAAATACGATTTTCCAATAAGTGCTTTATACCCCAGCGTTTTACCTGCAGCCCCTAATATCATTGATTCGATTCGTTCTAATGTATGACGTTTCACATTGC
>JAGXHJ010000097.1 GCA_024636315.1 Methylophaga sp. | reverse complement strand
GGCATGCTGGTACTTTGGGTCTTTATGGCTATCTCCAGCAGTTTAATTTTGATTGCCCTCATTGACGTCCCTTTCCAACATTGGAATCATATTCGTCAGCTTAAAATGACTAAACAAGAAGTCAAAGATGAAAGCAAGGAAAGTGATGGTAACCCCGAGGTCAAAGGTCGAATCCGTCGTATGCAAATTGAGATCTCACAACGACGCATGATGCAAGATGTACCAGACGCTGACGTTATTATTACCAACCCGACCCACTATGCTGTCGCCCTACGTTATGATCAAACGGGTAATGGCGCTCCAACCGTTGTAGCTAAAGGTGCCGACTTAATTGCCCAACAAATTCGAATGGTCGGAGAGGCAAATGAAGTACCCGTTTTGTCTGCGCCACCATTAACACGTGCACTTTATTTTAGTACCGAAATAGGGGAAGAAATCCCTTCTGGTCTATATATTGCAGTAGCTCAAGTATTAGCGTTTGTCTTCCAGTTACGTCGCTATAATACTCGCGGTGGTCGTAAGCCTCATATTAAACCGGAGGACCTGCCAATACCAGATGAACTAAAAAGAGATTAAAGCCACTAATGGAAAAAAATGATTTATTTACGCGTTTAAAACCAATGTTCAGCGGTAGTATGGGCGCCCCGATAATGGTTGTGGCATTACTTGCCATGGTGGTATTACCGCTCCCCCCCTTCCTTTTAGATTTACTTTTTAGTTTTAATATCGCGTTATCTTTGACCATTATGTTGGCGAGTATTTACGTACTTAAACCATTACATTTCGCATCATTTCCTGCCATATTACTGATTGCCACCCTATTACGTCTTGCATTGAATGTCGCTTCTACCCGTGTAGTACTTATGGAAGGACACACCGGTACTGATGCCGCCGGTAAAGTAATCGAAGCCTTTGGTGAGTTCGTTATTGGTGGTAACTACACCGTTGGTTTTGTTGTCTTTTCTATCCTCGTTATCATTAACTTTGTTGTTGTAACTAAAGGTGCTACTCGTATTGCAGAAGTTAGCGCCCGCTTTACCTTGGATTCGATGCCTGGTAAACAAATGGCGATTGATGCGGATCTTAATGCAGGACTAATTGATCAAGATCAAGCTCGTGCCCGCCGCGAAGAAATTATGCAAGAATCTGACTTTTACGGCTCGATGGATGGTGCTAGTAAATTTGTACGTGGAGACGCCGTCGCCGGTATATTGATCCTGTTTATCAACATCATTGGTGGTTTTATTATTGGTGTTGCTCAACATGATTTAACATTTGCCGAAGCCGCTCATAACTACACCCTACTGACCATAGGTGATGGTCTAGTTGCTCAAATACCTTCATTATTATTATCGACTGCCGCAGCATTATTGGTCACCCGTACCACGAAAGAAGAAGATATGGGTGCAGAAGTCGTTAAGCAATTATTCAAAGATCCTAAAACCTTAATCGTCACCTCAGCCATTATCGGTGCGATGGGGCTTATACCTGGCATGCCGAACCTACCCTTCTTAATTCTTGCTGTTGCCGGTGGCCTAGGTGCTTGGTTATTAATTGAACGTCAAAAAGTTGCCACAGCTCTTCCCGTAGTGAATGCTCCCGTCGAAATGCCTAAAGAACAACGCGACCTGAGTTGGGATGATCTCAACCCTATTGATCCTATTGGTTTAGAAGTGGGTTACCGACTCATTCCACTGGTTGATAAAAATCAGGGTGGTCAGTTAATGAATCGAATCAAAGGCATACGTAAAAAGATATCTCAAGAATTAGGTTTTTTAATTCCACCTGTTCATATTCGCGATAACTTGGACTTGGCACCAACAGCCTACCAAATCACTTTATTTGGCGTCACCTTTGGTGAGGCTGAAATTCATCCCGAACGGATGATGGCCATTAACCCAGGTCAAGTTTTTGGCGAATTGGCCGGGATAAAAAGTAAAGATCCTGCATTTGGTCTAGATGCAGTGTGGATTGAGCCTAATCAAAGAGAACATGCACAAGCACAAGGCTATACCGTGGTAGATGTTGATACCGTTATTGCAACTCATTTAAGTAAAATATTACAAACCCATGCTCAAGACTTATTAGGCAGAGAAGAAGTTCAGCAACTACTTGATAATCTTGCAAAAGTAGCACCTAAACTAATAGAAGGTTTAGTGCCCGATACATTACCATTAGGTAGCGTACAAAAAGTGCTACAAAATTTACTCGAAGAGAACATCCCTATTCGTGATGTACGCACGATTACAGAGGCACTTTCTGAACAAGCTACACGTAACCCAGATCCAGAGGCATTAACCGCCGCAGCCCGCATGGCACTTAGCCATTCAATAGTCCAACATATAAATGGCATCACAGCAGATTTACCGATTATCACTTTAGATCCAGAGTTGGAACAAATATTGCTTCAGACACTACAGGCTACCGGTGAAGGTGGCGCAAGTTTAGAACCTGGACTAGCAGAGAAAATGCATAAGAACTTACAAGAAGCCGCACAACGCCAAGAGATGACAGGGGAATCGTCAATTCTAGTCGTACAAGCGGGTTTGCGTACATGGATTTCTCGCTTTATTCGCCATTCCATTCCGAGCTTAAATGTATTGTCATACAATGAAATACCGGATGACAAACAAATTAGAATCGTTGCTAACGTGGGTCGTTAAACCCCCAAGGTTGATATTATGAAAATTAAACGTTTCCAAGCTGCAGATGTTCGTCAAGCCATTCGTGAAGTACGTGAAGTGATGGGCCCTGACGCAGTCATTTTATCTAACAATCGTGTCGATGGCGGTGTCGAAATAGTGGCTGCTACCGACTATGATGAAGCGGAATTCAGACGTTCTACGCCTGAACCTGCACGTGCAACTAAAGTAGAAATAAATCCATCAACATCTCCGACGCCACCACGCTCTGTTGATATCGCACCGCAAGCCGCCCAAAATATTTGGTCTCAAGAACCAACTCTTGTGCAAATGCGTAAAGAAATGTCAGGCCTAAGAGACATGTTGCAAAATCAACTTTCAGATCTGACATGGAAGGAGATGGAACGTAATAGCCCAACCCAAGTACAATTATTACAACGTTACATGCACATGGGCATACAAGTAGATTTAGCCAAAAATATTACCGCAAAAATGCAAAATCAGGATGATTTAGAATCTGCATGGCGACAATCATTAGGCCTATTAGCCAACCAAATTCGCATTCAAGATAATGACATAATTAACAAAGGTGGCATCTACGCATTGGTCGGTCCAACAGGCGTAGGCAAAACAACCACTGTTGCTAAAATTGCCGCACGATGTGCCCTGAAACATGGTGCAAAAAATGTCGCACTGATCACCACAGACTGCTATCGCATTGGTGGGCAAGAACAATTACGCACCTACGCACGAATTTTAGGGGTACCCGTTCGTGTTGCCAGAAACCACCAAGAATTAAATGATTCACTGAACGATTTCCTTGATCGTCGCTTTGTACTGATAGATACTGCTGGAATGAATCAACGTGATATGAAGCTGGCTGAAAAATTTGCCATGCTAAAACAACAGTCTCCTAGAATAAAAAATTACTTAACTTTGTCAGCAACCACCCAATCAAGTGGTCTGAATGATATTATTAACGCTTTTTCTCACCTTGAATTAAATGGATGCATTTTGACCAAGACAGATGAAGCGAGCAGTTTAGGTGGTGCTATTTCGGCATTAATCCGCCACCAATTACCTTTAGCCTATATTTGCAATGGTCAACAAGTACCGGAAGACCTAAGTCTTGCCCGCCCAAATACTTTGATCAAACAGGCAAGTGATTTAATGAATAACGAACAACAACAGCTAGATCCACAAACCTTATCTAGCTACGGAGGTTATGCCGCTTATGGCTGATTCACCCCTTGATCAAGCTAATGGTCTACGAAACATGACCTCGGCAGTTCCACGCCCAGTTAAAGTGATTGCGGTCGCCAGCGGTAAAGGCGGTGTCGGTAAAACGAACATCACCGTTAATTTGGGCGTTGCTTTGGCTACTCAAGGCAAACAAGTATTACTGCTAGATGCTGATTTAGGTTTAGCGAATATTGACGTCATGTTAGGTTTGCACCCCCAATATAATTTACAGCATGTATTAAATGGCAGTAAAACACTCGCAGAAATCATCGTTGAAGGCCCTGCTGGTCTCAAAATTATCCCTGCTGCATCAGGTGTGCAAAAAATGGCTGAGCTCAGCCCTGCTGAACATGCAGGTATGATTCAGGCTTTTAGTGAAATGGAACAACATATTGATATTTTACTAATTGATAGTGCTGCAGGCATAGCCGACAGTGTGGTCAGCTTCACCCGTGCCGCACAAGAAGTCATTGTGGTCGTGTGTGATGAACCCGCTTCTATTACCGATGCTTATGCCTTTATTAAATTATTGAGCCGAGAATATCAAGTAAGTCGCTTTCATATCATTGCTAATATGTGTCGCACTATTCAAGAAGGCCGTGAATTATTTAACAAGATATCCATGGTCTGTGACCGTTTCCTAGAGGTTAATCTTGATTTTATGGGTATCGTGCCTTTTGATGAAGACTTGCGCCGTGCAGTTAAAAAACAACGTGCCGTAGTTGAATACCTCCCGCGTAGCAAATCCGCTGTTGCTTTTACCCACTTAGCTAAAAAAATAGAGTTTTGGCCAGTGCAAAAACAACCTCGAGGAAATATGGAATTTTTTGTCGAACGTCTCATTCAAGCTAGTTTGGAAGTAAGCTAAAATGAATGGCCTCTCGATGTATGCCAAAAATAGTACATTGACGTACTCAATGGCTGAGATTGTTGAGCAACATGCCATTTTAGTCAAACGTATTGCCTATCATTTAATTGCACGTTTACCGCATACAGTAGAGGTTGATGATCTTATACAAACGGGGATGATCGGCTTGCTAGATGCAGCTCAACACTACGATACCACTCAAGGTGCCAGTTTTGAAACCTATGCAGGCATTCGAATTCGTGGCGCAATGTTAGATGAGATTCGTCGTAATGACTGGGCCCCACGCTCGGTTCATCGCAAGGCCCGTGAAATTGCTGCTGTTATGCAAAAACTAGAACAACAACATGGTCGCCATGCCAGTGACAACGAAATAGCCAAAGCTTTAGGGCTTAACATCGAAGAATATCACCAGCAATTACATGATTCTGCTGGACATCAAGTATTTAGTCTTGATGAGTTTTCAGACAATGATGAAACGCATGCTCAACCGATAACGGCTGTATTATCAGGGCCCATTGATACATTGCAATCAGAAGAATTTCAATCTGCATTGACTGAAGCAATAAAAACGCTGCCCGAACGTGAATGTTTATTGATGGGCTTATATTATAATGAAGAGTTAAATTTAAAAGAAATTGGTGAAGTATTAGGTGTAAGTGAATCTCGAGTAAGCCAGATCCACAGCCAAACAGTCATTCGACTTCGCTCTAAATTAAGTGATTGGTTAAATTAAAAAACTGGAGGTATCCCCTTGGATAAAAATATGAAAATTCTTATCGTAGATGACTTTTCAACGATGCGACGAATTATAAAAAATTTACTACGTGAATTGGGTTTTAATAACACCGTAGAAGCGGATGATGGCTTAACAGCCTTACCTATTTTACAAGCCGGTGGCATTGATTTTTTAGTAACCGATTGGAATATGCCCGGCATGCAAGGTATTGACCTCCTGAAAGCCGTTCGTGCCGATGCCAAATTGTCATCAATCCCGGTTTTAATGGTCACTGCTGAAACTAAGCGTGAACAAATCATGGTGGCTGCACAAGCAGGTGTTAATGGTTATGTCGTCAAGCCATTTACTGCTGGGACATTAAAGGACAAAATTGATAAGATATTTGAACGTATCGATGCAAAATAAATCATAAGGCAACACCATGGTATCTAGCACGAAGACATTACAGCTTAAAGCCGCCCGCGCCTTAGTTAGCGCTTTAGAAGCAAATAATGAGGAACTGATTCAACAACAAATATCCCTCCTCTCTCAAGCCCAAGAAAGTGAACTATTCCATGAAGTAGGCAAGTTGACACGTGAACTACATGAATCACTCAACAGTTTTAATGTTGATTCGCGCTTAGTTGATTTGACCGAAAACGCAATGCCCAATACACGTGAGCGCTTAAATTACGTAATCACCACTACTGAAGATGCCGCACACAAAACTTTAGGCTTTATTGACCAAACACTCCCCCTCGCTAGCAGTCTGAAAGAAACCGCTGAAAAAATTGATGAGAGTTGGCACCGTTTTCGCATGAGAGAAATGAATGCAACTGAGTTTCGAGCCTTAAGTAAAGAAATCGAAGCCTATTTGCCGCTAGTGAAACAACATTCAGACCAGATTCATATCAATTTAACTGACATGATGATGGCACAAGGTTTTCAAGATTTGACCGGACAAGTTATCCGCCAAGTGATCACTTTAGTAGAAGAAGTAGAAAATAATTTGGTGCGGTTAGTGAAAGTTTCTGGCAAGCATCTCGAACATAAAAAAGAAGACAAGATTGTTGATCCTATCAAGGCTGAGGGACCGCAAATTAATGCGGAAAACAATCCAAATGTAGTCAATAATCAAGATGAGGTCGATGATTTGTTATCAAGTCTAGGCTTCTAAAGGATAAGCAAGATGGCATTAGACAGTGAAGATGAGATCCTCCAAGATTTTTTAGTTGAAGCAGATGAGATTTTAGAAGGCCTAAATGAACAGCTGGTTGCACTAGAAACACAACCACAAAATAGTGATCTATTAAATTCTATTTTCCGGGGCTTTCACACAATCAAAGGTGGCGCAGGATTTTTAAGTCTAGATGCCATGGTCGCCTTATGCCACAAGGGTGAAGATGTATTTAACATCCTACGCCAAGGCGATCGTGTTGTTGATGCCGAAATGATGGATACCTTCCTCAAAGTGCTCGACATTCTTAATGTTATGTTCGAAGAAACTAAATCAGGTCAATATCCTAGTCCAGCAGATCCCGCTATCTTAGCTCATCTCGCCACTTATCTGGCTCCAGTGACCGCAGTAGTCATTGCAGCACCTGAACCTGTGGTAGCAGTGTCGACGGCTAATGAAGCCGCTGATAATGACGATATTACAGATGAGGAATTTGAAGCTTTATTAAACCAATTACATGGTGATGGTGCTCCAGGTGCAGTAGCTCCTAGCCCAGCCCCCGCCCCTGTTGTTGTAGCTAAGAGTGATGACGACATTACTGAAGAAGAATTCGAGGCTTTACTCGATGAATTACAAGGTAAAAAGAAGGCCACAGTAGCGCCAGCGCAACAAGCAATAATAGAAACCACTATTGCTAAACCAGCGCCAAAACCTCTAGTGGAAAAAAGTACGCCTGCTACCACACCTACTGCCAATGTTGATGCAGCGGCAAAACCTGCCGCTACAACCAAACAAGCGGAAACAAGTGTCCGTGTTGATACCGCTCGCTTAGATGACATTATGAATATGGTGGGTGAATTAGTACTCGTACGTAATCGTATAAGTACCTTGGAAGCAACCTTCGACAATGAAGAAATGGCAAAAGCAGTTAATAATCTCGCCGGCGTTACCGCCGATTTACAAAATGCAGTAATGAAAACGCGTATGCAACCGATCAAAAAGGTGTTTGGTCGGTTTCCACGAGTTGTCCGTGATTTGGCGCGAAGCTTGAAAAAAGACATTAACCTAGAACTTCGTGGTGAAGAAACTGATTTAGACAAAAACTTAGTTGAAGCACTGGCTGACCCTTTAGTGCATTTAGTCAGAAATGCCGTTGACCATGGTGTGGAAATGCCCGATGTACGTGAAAAAGCAGGCAAATCACGTCAAGGTTTAATCGTACTTGGTGCGGCACAAGAAGGTGATCATATCCTGCTCACTATTTCTGATGATGGCGCGGGTATGGATGCAAACGTTTTGCGTCAAAAAGCAGTAGAAAAAGGCATGATGGATGAGGAAAGTGCCTCACGCCTGACTGATTCTGAATGTTATGCGCTAATCTTTGCGCCTGGCTTTTCGATGAAAGCAGAGATCTCAGATATCTCTGGTCGAGGCGTGGGAATGGACGTCGTCAAAACGAGTATTTCTAAACTTAATGGTGTGATTGACATTAAATCTGAAGTCGGTGTTGGTACAACCTTATCGATTAAAGTTCCATTAACGCTGGCCATCATGCCGACCTTAATGGTTATGTTAGGCGACCAGATTTTTGCTTTCCCATTAGTCAGTGTTAATGAAATATTCCATTTAGACTTAACTAAGACACATGTGGTAGATGGTCAAAAAACCATTATGGTTCGTAAAAAAACATTGCCCTTATTCTATTTAAGAAAATGGCTTGCAAGCTCATTTAATCCCGCAGGTAAACCTGAAATAGAGCATGTTGTTATTGTCAACGTAGGCACACAACGTGTAGGCTTTGTGGTAGATCAATTAATTGGTCAAGAAGAAGTGGTAATAAAACCACTTGGTGCGTTACTACAAGGAACTAAAGGACTCGCTGGAGCAACGATTACAGGTGATGGACGTATCGCGCTTATTCTTGATTTCCCTGAATTAATGAATACCTATGCCAATCGAGGCTATTAAAAGGATGCTATGCCGCCAGTTCGCGTACTGATTGTTGATGATTCAGGTTTCTTTCGCAGACGGCTATCTGAAATAATCGCCCTTGATCCTCGTTTAGAGGTAGTGGGCATGGCAAGTAATGGTCTAGAAGCCGTAGCTCAAGTCACCCTTTTGAAACCTGATGTCATTAGTATGGATATTGAAATGCCAGTGATGGATGGTATTAGCGCCGTTCGCAAAATAATGGCACAACAACCTACTCCCATACTCATGCTATCCACATGGACGACGGAAGGAGCAAAATCAACACTTGAAGCATTAGATGCGGGGGCTGTTGATTATCTGCCTAAACGTTTTCAGGATATTTCCGACAATACAAACATAGCACATCAGCAATTATGTCAACGGCTACACGACTTAGTTACAAACTCGCATACAAAAAACTTACCAGCGGCCAAAGCTTCTTCTATTTCGCACAATGCTCGCCAGCCCGACACAGCAACCGCTACTCGTTCTTCTAATGAGCAGATTCGCTTAGTGGCAATTGGCACATCAACGGGTGGGCCGGTTGCCTTACAAGTAATATTAAGCCAATTACCCGCTGATTTTCCACATCCGATTTTGTTGATACAACATATGCCTGCCGCATTCACGCCTTCGTTTGCTCAACGGCTCGATGTACAATGTAAAATTACTGTTAAACAGGCAATAGACGGTGAAAAACTATTGCCAGGTACAGCTTATCTCGCACCAGGCGGCATGCAAATGTTTATCAAAGGCACAAAGAGAAATTCCAGCATCGAAATTCGGGCCGCTAAATCAGATCAAACTTATAAACCTTCTATCGATTTAACATTGGAATCACTTATACCCATTTGTCCTGCTGAAACATTGGTCATCATATTGACAGGAATGGGCGCTGATGGACGTGAAGCTTGTAAAAAACTACGGCCATTAGGTGCAACAATATGGGCTCAAGATCAACAAAGCAGTACGATATATGGCATGCCGATGGCAATTTCTAAAGCGGGTTTGGCTGACAAAATACTCAGTCTGAATGATATCGGTCAGCATTTAGCGGAATTAAGATAGTATGGATATTCTGAGTGTTCTTGGGCTTTTAGTTGGTTTTGGTGCCATTCTCGGCGGCCAATACCTCGAGGGCGGGCATATTGATAGCATCATGAATGCTGTTGCCCTATTAATTGTTTTAGGTGGAACTCTGGGGGCCGTAATGTTACAAACCCCGTTGAATACCTTTATTCGCGGACTAAAAATGCTCAGTTGGATTTTTTTTCCACCAAAAAATTCGCCCGAGGAAACTCTCAATAAAATACTTGAATGGAATCAAATCGCACGAAAAGAAGGCCTTTTCAAGTTAGAATCAGCAGCTGAATTTGAAGACAACCTATTTACGCAAAAAGGTTTACAACTGATCGCTGATGGCGGCACACCCGAAATGATCCGTGATGTTTTAGAAAATGATTTAGACATACAAGAACATAATGATCTGCAAGCAGCAAAAGTATTTGAAGCTATGGGTGGTTACTCACCCACGATTGGCATTATTGGAGCGGTTTTAGGCTTGATTCATGTCATGGGTAATCTTGCTGATCCTTCTTCATTAGGTGCGGGGATAGCCGTTGCATTTATTGCCACCATTTATGGTGTAGCGCTCGCTAATCTATTATTTCTACCTATTGCTGGCAAACTCAAAACACTGATTCAACGCCGTAGTAGTTTGCAGATGATGATGATTGAAGGTTTGATAGGCGTGGCTGATGGCGATAATCCACGTAACATTGAATCCCGATTACAAGCCTACCTTAGTTAATTACTGGCGATGGCAAGAAAAAAAAGAGTTGAAGAACACGTAAACCATGAACGTTGGTTAGTCTCTTATGCTGATTTTATTACCTTATTATTTGCATTTTTTGTTGTTATGTATTCGATTTCTTCGGTAAATGAAGGTAAATATCGTGTACTTTCTGACACCTTAGAAGCCGTATTCACCGATCCGGCAAAAAGCAAAGCCCCTATTCAAGTAGGTGACTTACTTCGAGGCGAAGGCAAGCAAACCGCCGAACCAAAAGCAAAAGAAAATCCCATCAACGTCTTAGAATTAGCGCCAATTGAAATGCCAACACCATTGCCTCCCGATATATTGCCGCCGGAACAAATAGATAGCCATACTCCGCCACCAGTAGATGACGAGATTATCCGTACTATCAAAGACATTTCTAAACAATTAAATAAAGCCTTAGCCGATCTTATTGCTAATGATGATGTCATTATCAAACAAGGTGAAGATTGGCTAGAATTAGAAATGAAATCCAACGTCTTATTTTACAGTGGTGAAGCCCGCTTAGAAACCACAGCAGTGCCGATCATTGGTAAAGTGGCCTCCATATTGAGCACATCAGCTAATCCAATACAGGTGGAAGGTTTCACCGATAACAATCCTATTAATACACCTAAGTTTCCGTCAAATTGGGAACTGTCAGCGGCACGTGCCGCAAGTGTGGTGCATTTATTAGATCGTTACGGGCTTGATCCCAGCCGTATGTCGGCGATTGGTTATGGTGAATTTCAGCCTATTGCTGACAATTCAACAGAAGAAGGTCGCCAAAAAAATCGTCGTGTTGTATTAGTGGTTCTCGGTAGTAAAGATAGTCGCCGAGATATAAATATCTTCACACCAAATACCTTAAAAGAATCTATAGTGCCGAACTTACCTACTGCGATACAACCTCTGAGTACCAATACACCATGACCATTTGGGCTGTTGCCAATCAAAAAGGTGGTGTGGGCAAAACGACTACTGTCGTGAGTTTAGCGAGCTTATTAGCTACACAAGGTAAACCAACACTCATTCTTGATATGGATCCACATGGTTCATTGACCACTTATTTTGGCCACGATCCTGACACTATAAAATCCAGTATTTATACCGTGTTCCAGAAAATTGATCGTAGTCCAAACTCGGCTATTTTTAATGCTCTCAAGAAAACAGATTACGATAATCTCTACATACTGCCAGCCTCTACCGCTATGGCAACCTTAGATCGCCAACTAGGCGCACAAGGTGGCAAGGGACTCATCATCAAAAAAACCTTGAAACATCTTGGTGATCGCTTTCCCAATATAATCATTGATTGCCCACCCATGCTGGGGATTTTAATGATCAATGCTCTAGCGGCCTGCGATCAACTTTTAATCCCTGTCCAAACTGAATTTCTAGCACTTAAAGGCTTAGAGCATATGTTACATACTCTGGGAATGATTAATCATTCTCGCAAGCAAGGGCTACCCTTTTTGATTATTCCTACCCTGTTTGATCAAAATATCCGTTCATCAATTGAAAGCCTGAGAATGCTACATGACAAGTATGGGGGTGGTGTCTGGGATGATGTTATTCCGGTAGATAATCAATTCCGAGATGTCAGTAAACTAGGAATGCCACTACCGATTACTAATCAATACGCACCAGGTGCTCTAGCCTATTCGGCACTACTAAAACACTTGCAACGCACCGCGCATGATCTTAATAAGCTGCCACATGTCTGAATCAAAACAAATCGCCGACCATGAGGATGCCCTAGAGCTCTATTTCAACGAGATGCTAGTTGATTCTACTGCCGATAGTGTGATTGGCAAAACAGCAATTAGACTAGGTAAACCTAAAACCGCCACGGAGTATGATCTAACTCAGCCTTTTAAGGCACTTTTATTTGATATAAATGGGCTACAACTTGCCATTCGTAGCGAAGATATTAAGGCAATATTGCCTTGGCCTGAAACACCATTAGAGCAAAGCCAAGAGACATCTGATAACGAAGCCATTATGGGGTCTTATAAGCTAGTACCCAATCAAATTACGGTTATTAATACTGCTAATATTGTTCTCCCTATTCAACATCGACATAATATCGCAATGCCTAGTTTTATGATTGTGGTTGGCGAAGGCAACTGGGCCTTAAGCTGCCACAAAATAAATTCGGTCATCACCCTAGCACCTGAAGATATACGATGGCGCAAAAATATGGGGGCTCGACCATGGTTAGCTGGCACCTCAATTGAAAAAAGCTGTAGTATTGTTAATCTTACGGGGTTGGTAAATTTACTAACCCCTAAAATATTGGCATGAACAATGCTTTTAATTTATCAGTTCATCGGCTGCCGGTAATTTGTCAGCTACTACTTTTACAGGCAGTGAATGTCATGATGTTTAAGGTTGGAAAATAATGAGTGAAAAAGACGGTGAAGTAAACGATCCTATTTTGCAGTGGGTGACCTACCAGCTGGAAGATGAAACTTATGGTATTAATGTAATGCAGGTACAAGAAGTACTGCGTATTACAGAAATCGCACCCGTGCCGGGAGCACCCAGTTATGTTTTAGGTATTATTAACTTACGCGGTAACGTGGTCACTGTTATAGATACTCGCAGTCGATTTGGTTTAATGCCCAAAGATAGTAATGATGATCAGTCTAGAATTATTATCGTCGAAGTAAATGGCAATGTTATCGGTATGCTGGTTGATAGCGTCGCCGAAGTAGTTTACTTGCATCAATCTGAAATTGATTCTGTACCCATGGTCAATAATGACGATAGTTCACGTTTTATCCAAGGTGTATGTAGCAGAGAAGAACAGTTATTAATTTTAGTAGATGCCAATAAATTTTTAACTGAAGAAGAAGTCTCAGATTTCTCTGGGTTTTAGCACAATACGTAATGGCTGACATGATTACACCCACTCAACCGCTGGCACCCACTTTACCAGTGACCGTACCACCAGATGATAAACGTCGCGAGAAACAAAAAAAACCGTCACATAAGAATGACCAAGAACAAACAGACAGTGACAACAATACAGAAAAGCCACATAAAGGCTTATTTGATGAATATGTATAACGTTCAGGAGACAGAAAAATGACTACACTTCTTATTGTCATGGCAATGACTATCATCACCCTGCTGGTCACTAATGCCTGCTACCGCTTGTATAAACTAAACCAACAACAAACTGCAAAAATTACCAGTTTACAAAATCAATTAGCGGTATTATGTGCAGGTGCCGTAGGTACCGATGAACGTATTATTCGGTTTGAGCAAACTCTTCACCAATTAAAAGAACAACAACATACACTCGATCTCGGTATCAATAACCAGCAAGGTTATGACCATGCCATTCGTTTGGCCCGTAAAGGTGCTAGCATTAACCAACTGATTGATAACTGCAATCTAAGTGATGAAGAAGCCCATCTCATTAGCCGTCTTCATAGCAGTGATAATCAGGCAATACATCAAGAATTGCATTAAAACTCATGTCATTATGAGAGAGTGAGACCTTACTTTCTCTGTTTAATCACAGGTACTTTTCCTGAGATAATATAGGCATAAGCAATAACTTCAGCAACTACCCGATACAATAAGGGTGGAATTTCTTCACCTAGCTCTAATTCACTCAACAATGCTGCCAACATCATGTCCTCTCGTAACGGCACGCCATGTTCTTTAGCGATACGAATAATTTCTTCTGCAATATCTCCCTCACCTGATGCGGTGACTATCGGTGCATTTTCACCATCATATTGCAGAGCAATAGCCTTTAATGGCTTATTTAAGCTCATACTGAAATATCCACGAATGAAGTTGACTCTGCTTGGCCATGATTATTTGCGAAGTGTTGCTTTACTTCATCACAGACACAACTCATATGGCTAATCGACACATTTAGTTTTGCCAGTGTTGCATTTAACAATGGTAAATTTTCTTCTAATAATTGTGCACTTTCTGCTCTTTCTGCCCTAATAACAACTTTGACATCTTCGCCATGCAAAGTAACACTAGCTTGTACGGGTCCTAAGTTTTGAGTATCGAGGCAAAGTTGCACCTGCCAACTTTCATCATCATGTTCAGCCTGTTTTTTTTGCTGTTCAATCTGCACCTGAACTAAATCCACATTGTGTTTATCTTTAATGGGCAAATCAAATAACCAGCTGGCTGCCACATTACTTGCTTCAGGTTCTTTAAGCATGGATAGTTGATTGAATTGTAATTTTTTATGAACGCTATCGACTTCTTTAAATAAGGCCATCAACTCAGATAACAGCAAAGGTGCTTGCCGGCTAGCAGTCACCATAGCTTGTTGCTGTTGAGAGAGTGATTTAGTTAACAATTGTATTAATGCCGTCGCTTGTTCTTGATTTGTAATGGCTGATAATACCGTTTGAGCCACACTATTTGGTGCAGGATTTTTCCCAGACAATAAAACATTAAGTAACTGAGCAGGAGATTTTCCCTGACTCAGCAATGCAGAGAGCACTTGTGCCGGTAGTTTATTGATAGGTTTTCCGTCTGACTGAGTTTGTACTTGGGTAATAACCTCTTCTAAAATATTTAATACTCTAGTCACATTTATCTTAAAATCCTGATTAATTGCATTAGGCATTTTAAGTAACTTATTTTCCGTAAACACACCTGATGTAGATAATGCTTGTTTCAAGGCGTTAGTTTCCGTAACTGCGGATTTATCTAGAGTATGTGCCACTAGTTGCTGAATGGCAGCTTGCACTGGGGTCGGTAGTTGTTGTTTATTGACCGCAGTAAACACTTTATCTAAACCCGCCGGAGAAAGTGAATGCGGTAGCATTTGCCGTAAGCGATCAATAATAAGTTGTTCACGTGATAGTGGTTGTTCCGGTCGTAATTGAATAGATAATGGCCTGGTATTAACAATATCCATCGTTAATTTATCGCCAAGTTTGTAGGATTTTGAAAGTTGCGTGATATCTACATCAAACTGTTGAAGTGTCGGCTTCATTGGGGATGAACTATTTGGTGTGGAAGTTTGAACGAGTAGCCTATTCTCAGCCAAAATCTTCACGACTTGTACCGCGATTTGTTGACCCGCTTTTAAGTTCAAGATTTCTGGTAAATTCTTAGTCAAACTATCAAGTGCCGCAGAGGCTTTTATGCCTTGCGTTAAGGGTATTATTTTTAGGGCAAGTTTGCCTTGCTCAAGTACCACTTCCAGTTGTAACTTTTGGCCAGCCTGCAGGTCAACAGGTGTACGAATAGTCACTGAACTATCGGCTACTTTAATAGTGATAACTTCGCCAGCAACTGCTGGTTTAACAACGGTTGATTCCAATCGCTGTCCGATCGCAATATCTGCTAATAATTTCTTAGGGATATCTTGAGTTAAACCGACAGAGCTTTGTACTGATTGCTGAATAAACACAATAACAACAGCCCACTTTTATTGAACACAATGCTAGTATAGCAAGATGACGAACCTATGAATCAACACATCATGAAGCATCAAACAACATTATGGTATACACGAAGACATGGTCGCTCTGTCCGTGGCCCTTTTGCTGAATCAGTGATCATTAATCATCTACTACTCGGACGTCTCAATGCCGATGACGAAGTCAGTACCGATCAAATAAATTGGCAACTCATTTACGATAAATCTCACTTGCAATCGAAGCATAATTTTTTAACCGAAGAACAAGCTAAAAAATACCTAGATGAACGTGATGGTTTTGACCGGCGATACCCACTAGAAGACGAAGATTCACCTATACCGCAACGTCGCCACAATACCCGTCGTACAGATGAAGATGACAGCGACATTCAACGTCGTAGAATACGTAGCCTGATCATGCAAAAATTTCGGCAAGCAAAACAACCTATATTTTGGCCTCTTGTCATCACCTTCTCCATCATGACGGTGATTTTTGTTTTAACAATTATTTATGCTAAACCACTTCCTTCGCCACTAGGAAATTGTGATGCTCCTGCTACTGCAAACGTAAACTGGGCTAACTGCATTAAACCTCAATTAAATCTGCAGGACAAAATGCTCAGCAATGCACAATTGAGAAATAGTCAGTTAGTGGGTTCAAATATGATGAATACAACGCTCAGCAATGCCGATATGGCTTATGCTGATTTACGCTTTACCAACCTAAGTTACAGCCAATTACAACACGCACTATTACTAGGTGCTAATCTTAAAAATGCAGATTTGAGTTATGCTGATTTAAGTAATGCCGATTTATCGTATGCCGATCTTACTGGTGCTAATCTTGGTGGAAGCAAATTAGACAATACACGTTTTGATCATGCAATTTGGCTTGACGGCGAGATATGTGCACCGCAATCGATAGGCGAATGTATTAGTGCTGGGCTTGCAAAACCCTAAGTTGACGATCATGGGTTCGACTTAACACTAACTGGGCAACAACACTGCCACACAGGGCTAAAAACATATCCCATTGTGCATCCCAGTTATCACCCTGAGTGCCTAAAAAGGCTTCTGCGGCTTGCTCGTTCATAACCGCCGTCCACCACTCGAATAATTCATAACTAGCGCTAATGGCTAAGCTAATGGCACATGCTATGGCAAAGAGCCACTTACCTCGCTGTAAAGGTGATGTTCTTAATAGCAATTCACGGCCGACAATCGCAGGTACCACCCCCTGCATAAAATGACCTAATCGGTCATAGTGATTGCGCGCCAAATCAAATTCAATTTGAATCCAATCAAATAATGGGTTTTCTGCGTAGCTATAATAACCACCGATAATTAGTATCAAACCAAATATGGCTAATAATCTATAACTTAAGACGGTCAAGGGAAATCGAGAAAAAGTCCGCCATAACACCAGTAAACCAATCATCACCGGAAAGGTCTCTAATGTCCATGTCAAACGATCGGCCACTGGATCTATGCCTGAAAATAACAAACTGACTAACAAAAAATAAAACCAGAATTGGGGTTCTCTAAATTGCGTCGTCATATTATTTAATGCAAAGTCTGTGGTGCAGCTAAGGTAAATGGGGGAATATCGACTTCAAAGCGTTCGCCAGTATCATTAACCATCTTATAATGACCCTGCATCATCCCAACTGGGGTGTCCAACATGGCAGCACTGGTATAGGTGAATTCTTCTTCTGGTGCTAAATAAGGATGAAGTCCCACCACACCATCTCCCTCCACTTCTTGCTCAATGCCATCACCACCGGTTATTTTCCAGTACCGAGATATCAAACGTGCAGAATTAGATCCAGCATTTTTAATAGTAACCTTATAAGCAAATAAATAGCGTGCTTTTTCTGGATCTGATTCCTGAACCAGATAAGTAGCTTCGACATTTATCGCGATATTATTGTTCATTGTTTTTGTATTCTCATGCGTCATTATACAATTATTTTGCGTGCCAATAACCGCGCCCCGAGTAGGCCTACTTTAGGCTGAATGATTAAATGAACAGGGATATTTTCCATTAATCGTTGCATTCGACCTTTGGCCACAAAAGCATTAATAAATTGCCCTTGTTTAAATCGTTCAATATTTTTTGCCGCAATGCCACCGGCAAGATATAAACCGCCACGTGGCGTCACAGTAAGCGCTAAATTACCGGCTTGAGCACCATAGATCTGAATAAATAAATCTAATGATTCCGATGCCAAAGAATCTAGTTGTTCATTGGCAAACTCGCTGATCGCTGCCGCTGGATCTCCGGCTATCATAGCTTGGCGAAGTTGAGGATTTTCATTTTTCTGTTGATAAGCGCGCAAAAACTCATAAATAGTGACTAAACCCACACCCGACACTACACGTTCATAAGAAACATGACCGAAACGTGCCATCAAATGTTCCAGTAACAAAATCTGCGTTTTATCTGTCGGGGCGAAATCTGTGTGGCCGCCTTCAGTCGACACCACTTGCCAGCCATTAGCAACGGGGAATAACAGTGCTTGTCCTAATCCTGTTCCAGCACCGATTACAGCACGTGGCATAGTCTCATCGGCTTGACCTTGTTGCAAGGTAACTATTTCATCTTCAGCAAGACAGGCAATGCCATGAGCCACCGCTTCAAAGTCATTGCACAAATGGACATGTTTAATATTAAAGTTTTTAGCTAAATCATCTGCATTCAATTGCCAAGGCAAATTAGTGACATTGGCATCTCGACCAGATACAGGGCCCGCTACAGCAAAACAAGCCCGTTCTATAACATAGTGTTTAATCACATTTTGACCTAAAAACTCGGCCAAAACAAAATCAAAATTTTCAAAGTGCTGGCTGACATATTCTTGTTCCAATAATACGTCACCGTTTTCGATGGTTAACTGAAATAACGTTTTAGTGCCACCGATATCTGCTGCCAGCACAGTTTTCATAACTTATTGTTGTCCTGCTGCCGCTTTATCCATAAACCAATAATACTCACCTTGTGGCGCTAAGCGTTGAACAGGTAGACCTTGTACGGCATCTGTTGTTATATCGTGAACAATTTCAGCTTTCGCCTCACCGGCAATAAAGACAATCACTTGCCTAGCCGCATTAATCGTTGGATAAGTCATCGTTACCCGCCATGAATCAAACTTTTCAACATATAAACTTGTTGTCTTCGTCGTAGCATCTAATGCTGCTGTGTCAGGAAACAAAGAAGCAATATGGCCATCAGGACCCAAACCCAGTAAAACTAGATCTAAAGGTTGTTCTTGCAATATTTCTTTCATTGTTCGGCAATAGCGAATTGCAACTTCAGGTGCTACACCTTCTTCGGTCGGCATACGATGGACATTTGCTGGTGGAATCGGCACATGATTAATCATCGCTTCGCGTGCCATTTTAAAATTACTCTCATCATGACTAGGTAATACACAGCGTTCATCACCAAAAAACAAATGAACACGAGTCCAATCTATTTGTTCAAGATAGGGAGAAGTTGCTAATTTTTGATACAAACCTTTTGGAGTCGAACCACCAGCAAGTGCAACATGAAATACACCTCGTTTCGCAATCGCTGATCTTGCAGCACTAACAAACTGTTCTGCAGCTGCCTCAATAAGACTTGCCGCGTCGGCCAATATTTTTTGTTCCGCTTTCATCTTTACCCTCTGTTTCTTTCCAAACCATTCATAATACTGATATTCTTAATTATTCATATCGCTAACTCAAGCCATTCTAGGCAGTAGAGAGGCTGGATGATAATGCTTCATGACTCAAAAGTACTAATCCTATTTTCAAAAATCACCGTGAAGCAATCCATAATCCTAGAATAAACAAGTTAAATAATCCCATCTAAAATGCTAGCAAGTGTAACTATTCTGTAACAATTGTGACCAATATTTAATGGTTTAGGATAAGCGCAATAAAATCAACCACATTTAATCGCGATGCGCATACTCATTCATAATCTCAGGTTCAGGATAAAGTTCATCCATACCCTTTGAATTACCATCACCTATGACAATACGAGCATGACTACGGGTTAAAGATCGTGGGGTTTTAACACCACAGGAATGAGCAATAATTCCCACTTCTTTGACCATGTTTCCGACATAGCTGGCAACACGTATGGCTTTAGTTGGTGGATGCAAACCTCGTTGTAATTTCGAATCATGAGTAGTAATCCCAGTAGGACAGGTATTTTTATTACACTGTAAAGCTTGAATACAGCCCAAAGAAAACATAAAACCACGAGCACTGGTAATAAAATCAGCACCGATACACAATGCCCAAGCAACGGCAGCAGGTGTAATCAACTTGCCTGCAGCAATAACGATAACTCTATCTCGCAGTCCATACTGTTTAAGTTTGTCGACTGCCATCGGTAAACTTTCACCAATTGACATCCCTACAGAATCGATAAGTGCCATTGGCGCCGCACCAGTACCTCCTTCTGCACCATCAATAGTAATAAAATCTGGGGCGGAATCTAAGCCGCGCTTGCGAATAGCACTGAACAACTCATCCAGCTGAATCGGCGCACCGATCACCATTTTAAAACCAGTCGGTTTGCCAGTAACGTTGCGGATATGATTAACCATATCAATCAAATTATCAAAACTAGTAATATCTACATGTCGATTTGGACTGAGTGCATCTTTGCCGACTGGAATTCCCCTAATTGCAGCAATCTCTGCCGTAACTTTTTCACCCGGAAGAATGCCGCCTTTACCAGGCTTGGCCCCTTGACTCATCTTAATTTCGAACATTTTCACTTGTGGATGTGCCGCTATCTCAGTTAATTTAGTGTCATCCAAATTACCATCAATATCACGTACCCCATTTTTAGCGGTACCAATCTGAAATACAATATCTGCACCACCTTCAAGGTGATAAGGAGATAAGCCCCCCTCGCCTGTATTCATCCAACACCGTGCGGCTTTTGCTCCAGCAGACAAAGCTAATACCGCAGGCTTCGATATAGCGCCATAACTCATACCGGAAATATTAATAATTGAATCTGTTGTGTAAGGTTGCTTGCAATCAGCACCAATGGTCACCGGCGTAGGCGGCACAGCATCTTGCCACAAGGTGGGGAAGGCGCAATTCACAAATAGCACCCTGCCCGCTGCATTCATATTATCGGTGGAGCCAAAAGCCACGGTACTATCAACATTTTTTGCTGCCCGATAAACCCAGGATCGCTGTGCCCGATTAAAGGGTAACTCTTCACGATCCATGGCAAAAAAGTATTGGCGGAAGAATTTACCTACGTGTTCAAAGAAATAGCGAAAACGGCCAATTACAGGATAATTTCGACGAATAGTTTGTTGGGTCTGGCTAACATCAATGATATATACCTAAATGCATTCAAGATGCAGATGAAAATCGTTGGAAGTTATCATTGATAATACTATCCAATGAACTCGCGATCTGAGGCAATGTCATCGTGAAAAATGTGTCTATTTGTTCTCTAAATTCTTTAGTAGTTGC
>JAGXHJ010000096.1 GCA_024636315.1 Methylophaga sp. | reverse complement strand
CAATCAGCATTGAATCGGCAAAACTAGTTTGTTGTAGGTTTTTCCACGCCATGTATGAGCCCATTCCTGATGATTTTCGTAGGGTGTATTATCTCATTTCTAGTATGTTTTTGCCGGTTTCGTGCAAAGGTCTCGTTGTATAGAGAACGTTTCATCAAGATGAAAATATTGATTACCACAAGTGCCACCGATTATCGCTTCTGTATTGTCTTTTGTTGAAACAAGATAACCATGCATAAAATGGTGATTACAAGTGTTTTGTTTTTTATGTATTTGGCATTTCGTTAGATTTTCTTCATTTTTAGGTAAGCGTATTAAAGATATAAGGGAATTAAAGTTTTCGAGGGTTACATGCTGGGTCAAGTTAAACTGTTTTCGTTGCACTATTTCAGTGTAATCTTTAATTATTAGATTATTCATAAGTTAAGATTCCTCATACAAAAAAGCCAGCAAAAGCTGGCTTTTCAAGTTTAATCCCAATTAAGTGCACCACCTGTTTGGTACTCTGTCACTTTCGTTTCGAAGAAATTTTTCTCTTTCTTCATATTAGATTGTTCATCTAACCACGGAAGGGCGGCTTCGGCACCTGGGAAGGGTTCTTCAAAACCTAGTTGTTTAGCACGGCGATTAGCGATGAAGCGGAATTGGGCTACATGATCTTCTTTTGAGTAACCTAAGATAGGGTCACGCAAAATATAGCTGGCGTAGATGCGTTCTGCTTCTTCTGCTTCTTCAAACATCGCTTGAATTTTAGCCGGATCTAAAACAACGTTTTCTTCTTTAATGATTTGTCTTACAACGCGAATACCGAATGAAGCATGCATTACTTCATCACGCATGATGTATTGTAATTGTTCGGCGGTGCCTTTCATTAAACCACGACGTTGCAGGGCAAAGATTGGGCTGAAACCATTGTAGAACCAGCAACCTTCAAAGATAGCAGCAAAGAAGGCGTAGGCCATGACGAAGTTTTCTAGTTCGTCACGGTCATGCAAATCAATATCACTACGCATAATCGAGTTTAGGCGACGATTAGCAAGTTGAATCTTTTGGTTGATTTCTGGCACTACACGGTAGCGATTGTAGATTTCGCTTTGATCAAGACCAATGGTTTCGATGCAATGTTGGTATGTCCAGGTATGTAATGCTTCTTCATACACTTGGCGCGCTTGATAGATTTGCAACTCAGGCGCAGACATTTTTTCCATTACGGCTAAACCGATATTACGCATGGCGAGAATGTCGGATGTCGTTAAGTACGACAAGACATTTTCGTATACATGACGTTCTTCTAAAGTCAGTTTATGACGGTAGTCGTGTACGTCTTGAGCCATGTTGATATCAAGCGGTGTCCAATGGTTCTTGTTGGCATTAAGGAAATATTGCCATGCCCAAGGGTATTTGAACGGTGCCAATTGGTTGATATCTGTCATGCCGTTAACGACGCGTTTGTCATCTGGATTAACAGGTGCAACATTTGCCAGTGGCAATGACATTTTCGGTGAGTTGGCTTCGACTGGCGGAGCCGTTGCTACCGTAATAGCTACATTGTTTTCTACTTTGTCAGCCGGAGCTGCAAAAGGATCATCCCAATCTAACATTACTGACAAGCCTCGCAGTCTGGTTCTAAAATTGAACACGCTTTAGGGGCTTCCATACCTTCACCTAATACGAGTTCATCATCTACATTTGAAACAGGAGCAGGGACAGCCGCTATTGCTGCTACCGTTTCTGAGCTACTGGTTTTTTCTGCTGCAGTTGCACCCATTGAACGTAGGTAGTAAGTGGTTTTTAGACCACGTACCCAAGCTAGTTTGTATAGGTTGTCCATCTTCTTACCTGATGGTTCAGCCATATATAAGTTTAAGCTTTGTGCTTGGTCTAACCATTTTTGACGACGTGATGCAGCTTCAATCAACCAACGCGCATCCATTTCAAATGCGGTCACGTAGAGTTCTTTTAATTTAGCGGGTACACGGTCGATAGATTGCACACTACCATCGAAGTATTTGAGGTCATTGATCATGACATCATCCCACAAACCAAGATCTTTTAAATCATCAACCATGTATGGGTTAATAACGGTGAACTCACCTGACAGATTCGATTTAACGAATAAGTTTTGGTAGGTTGGTTCAACCGATTGACTTACACCACAAATATTAGAAATAGTGGCGGTAGGCGCAATCGCCATCGTGTTTGAGTTACGCATACCTTGACGTTTGATCTTGTCACGCAATGTCGCCCAATCCAGCGTTTGGCTATCATCTTGTTGTAGATATTCACCACGTGCTTCTTTAAGGATTTTGATAGAGTCGATTGGCAAAATGCCTTTGCTCCACAAACTACCTTCATACGTTTTATAACTACCACGTTCGGCGGCTAGATCAGATGATGCTTCAATGGTGTAGTAGCTGACAGCTTCCATTGATGTATCGGCAAACGTTACGGCGCTATCTGAGCTGTATGGAAGGCGTAGTTTATAAAGTGCATCTTGGAAACCCATAATACCTAGGCCAACTGGGCGGTGTAATAGGTTTGAATGACGCGCTTGTGGCACGCTGTAGTAGTTATATTCAATAACGTTATCTAACATACGCATTGCAGTAGTGATGGTACGTTTTAGTTTTTCTAAATCGAGACCATTTTCACCAACATGTTGTGGCAAGTTGACTGAACCTAAGTTACATACGGCGATTTCATCATCTGATGTATTTAGAGTGATTTCTGTACATAAGTTTGAGCTGTGAACTACGCCAACATGTTGTTGTGGGCTACGCAAGTTACATGGATCTTTAAATGTAATCCATGGATGACCTGTTTCAAACAACATACCTAACATTTTGCGCCATAAGTCATTGGCTGGAAGTGTCTTGGTATTACGCATTTCTCCACGTGCCGCTTTAGCCTCATAGGCAATGAAGGCCGCTTCGAATTTCAAGCCGACTAGATCATGTAAATCAGGTGTTTCTTCTGGTGAGAACAATGTCCAATTACCATTTTCAGCAACACGCTTCATGAATAAATCAGGGATCCAGTTAGCGGTGTTCATATCATGGGTACGACGACGATCATCACCGGTGTTTTTACGTAAATCTAAAAACTCTTCGATATCGATGTGCCATGTTTCTAAATACGCACAAACAGCACCTTTACGTTTACCACCTTGGTTGACGGCAACAGCAGTGTCATTAGCTACTTTTAAGAAAGGTACGACACCTTGTGAGTTACCGTTAGTACCTTTGATATGTGAACCTAAACCACGAACACGAGTCCAGTCATTACCTAGACCACCGGCAAATTTAGATAACAATGCATTGTCACGCATGGCGCTGTAAATGCCGCCAAGATCATCAGGTACTGTTGTTAAGTAACATGATGATAATTGTGGACGTAATGTACCAGCGTTAAACAGAGTAGGGGTACTACTCATGAAATCGAATGAAGACAATAAGTTGTAGAATTCGATAGCGCGGCCTTCACGGTCAGCTTCGTTAATCGCTAAGCCCATTGAAACCCGCATATAGAAAGCTTGTGGTAGCTCAAAACGAACATTCTTTTTATGGATGAAGTAGCGGTCATACAAGGTTTGTAGACCAAGATAAGTAAAGCTGAAATCATTTTCAGGTTTCAATGCTTTACCCATACGTTCTAGGTCATATTCTGCTAATTCTGGTGCCACTAATTCATGGCTGATAGCCAGATGAATATAGCGTTTAAAATAATCGGGATAGACGTCCGTCATTTCTTGTTGTGATGCTTGACGAGGTTGCTTGTAAACAAAGGTCAATGCTTCACGACGAATGCTATCCATCAATAAACGGGCTGCTACGGTGCTGTAGTCAGGATCTTTTTCAATAAAGGTACGTGCTGACATCACCAATGATTTTTCAACGTCAGCTTCGTTAACACCATCAAAAATGTTGCGTTGTGTATCACGCAAGATTGCCGCACTGTCGACTTCTTTTAGACCGTGACAGGCTTCAACAATTAAGTTTTGCAGGCGCTTAATATCTAGTGGTGCTTTGCTACCATCTAATGCTGTTACATGAATAATGTTTGCAGAAACAGGTGTTGGATGTTGTTTTTCTTCTTCAGCACGTTTTTGTGATTGATGGTCGCGATAAAGTACATAAGCACGAGCGACTTTGTGTTGGTCAGCACGCATCAATGCTAACTCTACTTGGTCTTGAATATCTTCAATATGTACGGTGCCACCATCATCTAAACGACGCGTTAGATTTTGAGCGATTTGTTTGGTGATATTCGATACGATATCGTGAATACGGCGACTATCTTTCGCGGGGTCTCCTTCTACGGCAAGAAATGCCTTAGTGATTGCTATCGCAATTTTACTAGTATCAAAGTCGGTTACTTGGCCATTTCGGCGGATAACTTGATATTGACTTGAAGTGGAAGGTTTTGATGCTGATTCGGCTACCATGATAGTAATTCCTGCGCTGAGTGTAGAAAAAATCTGAAAAATCAAAAACCACAAGCTGTAGTGGTTTTATAAAACTTAAACCACAAGATAGTGTGTTTTATAAATTTAGACAAGTGGTAAAAATGTATCAATTTGTGGGTAAGATGTGGATAACTTTTTTGGACTCCGTTGTGACCTAGCTGGGATGGGGCTTTGTCCAAATATACAAAAAAAAGTCACGATAAATATTTTTTTTAGTATGTGAAACAGTAAGCAATTTTGAGCATATTGCGAGTTATCTTCCGTGTAATATCCCACAAAAAAAACCTGTTATCTAATGATGACTATTTCATCAGATAACAGGTTTTAGAAATATTGTTAAGCACACAAGTTCCAGTTTGCAGTGTTGTCTTAAACTTTTAGTTATAAATAGTCACTATAACGAGCGCTATTTATTGTTTATTTGCACTCAAGCAACTGGTTAAATGCAAACAAATATCGATATTGAAGTGGGTTATTAGAAATTGTTGCCCAAGCTACTGTTGAAGTGATTAACAATTTATAATGTTTTCAATGTATTGAGGACGTCGGCAATATGCTCTTTTACTTTTACATTTCGCCATTCGTGAATTAGTACACCATTACTGTCGATCAAGAAGGTGCTGCGCACAATGCCCATATATTCGCGGCCGTAATTCTTTTTCAAATGTAAAACATCGAAAAGTTTGCAGGCAGTTTCTTCAGCATCAGACAATAATTCAAATGGAAATTCTTGTTTGCTTTTGAAGTTTTCATGTACGCGAACACTGTCCCGTGACACGCCAAAAATCAGTGTGTTATGTGCAGCAAACTCGGCGATATGGTCGCGAAATTGCTGACCTTCTAATGTGCAGCCTGGCGTATTGTCTTTAGGATAAAAATAGATAATGACATTTTTACCTCTATGTTCAGATAATCGAAAAACGGTTTCACCGGTACTAGGTAGCTCAAAGTCTGGCACTGCTTGGTCAAGTTGTACGCTAGTCATGGAATTTTCCTATTTAGGCTGAGGTCAATGGATTAGATATACCTTATTACAAGTGTCTAGTTGCGTATCAAGGGTATATCATCTGATATTCGCTTCTTGTCATCTTGTAGCGGGCAAAGTAACATGGCGGTTTATTTTTTGGAGTCTTAAGATCATGTTTAGCGGCAGTATGGTAGCACTGGTCACACCCATGCGAGAAGATGGTTCGTTGGATAGTGACTGCCTGAACAATCTGATTGAGTTCCATATCACTAATGGTACTAAGGCGATCGTTGCCGTAGGTACTACGGGTGAATCTGCTACGCTGACAGTTAAAGAACATTGCGCCGTAATTAGTCAAGTTGTCTCGCAAGTTAATGGCCGTATTTCAGTTATTGCTGGTACAGGCGCCAATTCAACGAGAGAAGCGATAGAGTTAACACAATATGCAAAAGACTTAGGTGTTGATGCCGTGTTGTTGGTAACGCCTTATTATAATAGGCCTACGCAAGAAGGCTTATATTTGCATTATAAAGCTATAGCTGAAGCGGTCGATATACCTCAAATTCTTTATAATGTACCGAGCCGAACAGCCTGTGATTTATTGCCAGAAACCGTTGCTCGTCTTGCTAATATTAAAAATATTATTGGTATAAAAGAAGCAACGGGCGATTTATCTCGTGTTACGCAGATAAAAGCATTATGTGGCGACACACTGGAACTTTACACGGGTGAAGATGCCAATATCGTCGACTTTATATTGGCCGGTGGTCAAGGCGTCATTTCTGTGACTGCTAACGTTGCACCTGCATTAGTGCAGGCTATGTGTGCCGCAGCGCTTGTTGGTGATGAACAAGGCGCGAGAGACATAAATAAGCAATTGGCCTTGCTGAATAAAGCATTATTTGTAGAATCTAATCCTATTCCCGTCAAATGGGCGTTAGCAGAAATGGGCTTGATTCCAAGTGGCATTCGTTTGCCTATGACCTTATTGTCAGAAAAATATCATCAGTCGGTGCGTGAAGCACTAATGGCTGCCAGTTTGTTAAACTAATTTTTTAAGTGAACTTAACTACATGAAAGCTATCCGTTTAAAATATATATCTTTGGCTGTACTTCTGGCTACAACTGTCAGTGGCTGTGGTGCCTTTTCATCCTTAGATGAAGTTATACCTGACAACAGCAAAAAATATCGTAAAGCCGATACCATGCCGCCTCTTGATGTACCTCCTGATTTAAGTACCATCCGCATCAATGATGATATTGCGGGTAATCAAACTAACACGGCTACCTATTCTGAATTTGAAGAAGCGGCTAATAATCCACTTGCTTCTAAATACAATATTACGCCAGAGACTAAACCATCTTTGTCTGGTGAAGGTGATAAACGTCATTTAATTGTACCTGGCGATCGTGAACAGACTTGGTCTCAGATCTTGGATTTTTGGGGACAAAAAAACATTGAGGTTGTTCGTAAAGATTTACGTATTGGCTTAATGGATACTGAAACAACATCTGATGGCTATACTTACCGAGTCAGAATGGAACGCGGCGATACATCAAAAATATCTTCTGTATACGTTAGTGCTGCCACGGGTGAAGATAATGTGCCGAAAAATGAAGCGATGTTACGTCAGTTAGCCGATTTCTTGGGCGTGTTATACCAAGATCAACAAGCCAAAATTGAAGCGGTAAAACAAAGCCAACCTCAAACGGCCACCGTTAAAACCCAGTTAGTGGATGATGTAGGTGAGCAGAAAGCATTATTGGTTGACCAAGATTTTTCTGATGTATGGAATCGTGTAGGGCGTGTTTTAGATAGCAAAGGTTTTGCTGTTGAAGATCGCGATCGTTCACGTGGCACATACTTCGTTCGCTACCTTGATCCATTGAATAATGACGAAGGTGACAAGCCCGGCTTGTTAAGCAAGTTGGCTTTCTGGAAGGATGATGTTGAAAAAACACCAGGTGAATTTTATTACATCAAACTTATCTCAGATGCTGAAAAAACTAAAATCGTTATTTTAGACGCAGAGCAAGTAAGAACATCGTCTGATACCGCCCAACGTTTATTAACGTTAATGCAGGAACAATTGTCACAATAATGCGTTTTGCTTCGCTAGGTAGCGGAAGTAAGGGTAACGCAACACTAATTTCGCATGGAAAAACCACATTGCTTGTTGATTGTGGTTTTTCTGCGCGTGAAACTGAAAAACGTTTGCAGCATTTAGCGATGACAGCTGGTCAGATAACCGGTATTGTTATTACGCATGAACATGCTGATCATATTAACGGTGTTCGGGTATTAGCTAGAAAATATAATATTCCTGTCTATGCTACTGCAGGTACGGCGGGCTGTATGGCGGCTGACTTGGTTCATTTAGTAACTGAATTTAGTTGTCACGAACATTTTCAAATTAATGATATTGGTGTTGAACCTTTTCCAGTACCGCATGATGCACGTGAGCCGAGTCAATTTGTATTTACAAATGGACAACATCGCGTTGGTTTACTGACTGATGTAGGCATGACGACACCGGTTATTGAACAAGCATTATCTGGATGTGATGCCCTATTGTTAGAAGCTAATCATGATATGGATATGTTAGATAACAGTGAATATCCAGATCATTTAAAACATCGTGTCTCTGGACGGTTAGGGCATCTAAATAATGTGCAATCAGCTAAAATATTAGAAAAAATTGATACCTCGCGTTTGCAACATATTGTTGCTATGCACTTAAGTGAAAAAAATAATTCGCCAAATATTGTGACCCCATTATTTTCACAGGCATTAAACTGTGATCAAAGCTGGATTGGCATTGCCGATCAAGACTTGGGTTTTGACTGGCGTGAAACAACTAATTAGTTAGAGAGTTAATTATGGAAAAAAAACAAGAGTTATATGCTGGTAAAGCGAAAAGCGTTTTTGCTACGGATAATGAAGATTTTGTCATTTTAAGCTTTCGTGATGACACTTCAGCCTTCGATGGTGAACGTATTGAGCAGTTGAGCCGCAAAGGTGAAGTTAATAATAAATTTAATGCATTTATTATGGAATATCTTGCTAAAGCAGGTATCCCAACTCATTTCGAAAAACTACTGAATGGCACCGAATCACTTGTTAAAAACATGAATATGATTCCGGTTGAGTGTGTTGTTCGGAACGTTGCTTCTGGCAGTTTAGTTCGCCGCTTAGGTGTCGAAGACGGTATGGAATTAAGCCCTCCGATATTTGAATTTTTCCTGAAAAATGACGCCTTACATGATCCAATGGTCAATGAGTTTCACATCGAAACTTTTGGCTGGGCTTCAGCTGACTCTGTTATTAAAATGAAAGAGTTAACGTTCAAAGTTAATGCTGAATTGAAGAAGTTATTCGCTGATGCTGGTTTAATATTAGTCGATTACAAACTTGAATTTGGTCTATTCAAAGGTGACGTTATTTTAGGTGATGAATTCAGTCCCGATGGATGTCGTCTGTGGGATGCTGAAACGCGTGAGAAACTAGATAAAGATCGTTTCCGCCAAGGTTTGGGTGGTGTTATTGAAGCTTATGAAGAAGTGGCTCGCCGGATTGGCGTTCCTTTGTAAATTGAGCTAAATTCAAAGACAAAAAAAATACCCGCCTGTGCGGGTATTTTTTTGTCTTTAGGAAATAACTTTCCACTTAATCATTTCACCTGACCGCATTGGAACTAGTGGTTGATCTCCGAATGGATAAGTCTTTGGCACCAACCAGGATTCTTTTTGTAAGGTAATGGTTGAAGTATTACGTGGTAATTGATAAAAATCTGCACCGAAATGGCTGGCGAAACCTTCTAGTTTATCCAGCGCGTTGGCCGCTTCAAATGCTTCGGCATACAATTCTAATGCCGCATGACTGCTATAAATACCAGCACAGCCACAGGCATTTTCTTTTAGATGTTGTGCGTGAGGCGCGCTGTCTGTACCAAGGAAAAATTTGGAATTACCGCTGGTTGCCGCTTTGATAAGCGCCTGTTGATGGGTATTACGTTTCAACACCGGCAGGCAATAATTATGCGGATGTACGCCACCGACTAGCAGATCATTACGATTTAATAATAAATGATGGGGAGTAATTGTTGCCGCAATACGGGCATCACTTTCCAGCACAAAATCTACAGCATCTGCTGTCGTAATATGCTCAAAGATAACTTTTAATGTTGGATACTCTAGTAGTAATGGTCGCATAACCTGATCAATAAAGACTTTTTCGCGATCAAAAATGTCGATTTCTGGACTGGTCACTTCGCCATGTACGAGCAGAGGCAATTGCAAACGTTGCATTGCTGCAAGTGCTTTAGCACAAGGCTTAAGGTCGGTTACACCGGCATCTGAATTGGTTGTTGCTCCTGCAGGGTAGAGCTTAAAAGCATGTACCATGCCACTATCATATGCTCGCTGAACTTCATCTTCTGAAGTATTGTCTGTGAGATATAACGTCATCAAAGGCATGAAGTTATTACCCGTGGGGCAGGCATCTAAAATGCGGTCACGATATTCAATCGCTAATGCCGTTGTGGTAATGGGAGGCCGTAAATTTGGCATGACGATAGCACGACTAAAATAACGTGCGGTATCGGAAACCGTTCGTTTTAGTGCCGCATTATCGCGCAAGTGAAGATGCCAATCATCTGGTTGGGCAAGCGTTAACTGTGTGATGTGTGATTTAGTCATAGACGTGAATTATGCCATAGCTATATAATAAACGGATATTTTTACTTATAAAACCCCGCTAAGTAAATGGCTTTTCCCTCAGTTCTTCTTGACCTAAAGTGGCATTCCAAGTACATTTAGACGTTTTATATTTTTGTTCATATCTATCGTTACGGCGATTCAAAGGGGAACACGTGGAATTAAGCGGTGCCGAAATTCTGGTTCGTAGTTTAAAAGACGAAGGTGTTGAATTTTTGTTTGGTTATCCTGGTGGTTCAGTGCTTCATATTTATGATGCACTTTATCGACAAGATGACGTAAAACATATTCTAGTACGCCACGAACAAGCTGCAACTCATGCGGCTGATGGTTATGCGCGCGCCACAGGTAAACCTGGTGTTGTTTTGGTTACGTCTGGTCCAGGCGCAACTAATGCTGTAACGGGTATTGCCACCGCCTATATGGATTCTATCCCTATGGTCGTTATCACGGGTCAAGTTCCATCGGCAGTGATTGGTAGTGATGCTTTTCAAGAAGTTGATGCCGTGGGTATTACTCGCCCATGTGTAAAACATAACTTTTTGGTTAAAGATGTTACAAAATTAGCTGAAACTATCAAAAAAGCGTTTTATGTGGCAACGACAGGACGTCCTGGGCCTGTTGTTATTGACGTGCCAAAAGATATGACCGATCCAGCAATAAAGATACCTTATCACTATCCTGATAAAGTAACGATGCGCTCATATCAGCCTACGGTTAAAGGTCATTCAGGCCAGATTAAACGTGCAGTTGATTTATTATTAACTGCTAAAAAACCAATGATATATTCTGGTGGTGGTGTTGTACTTGGTAATGCTTCAGAAGAATTACGTACCTTTGTACGTCATCTTGGCTATCCGATTACTCAAACATTAATGGGTTTGGGTGCTTATCCAGCGAGTGATCCACAAAGTCTTGGTATGTTAGGTATGCACGGCACCTATGAAGCCAATATGGCGATGCATGACTGTGACGTATTGATTGCTATCGGTGCTCGATTCGATGACCGTGTTACTGGCAAGATTGCTGAATTTTGTCCTGATGCAAAAATTATTCATATTGATATTGATCCTTCTTCAATCTCAAAAACGATCACGGTTGATATTCCGATTGTGGGTGACGTTTCTGGTGTATTACAAGAGATGAATCATCTTTTGGTAACGGGTAAAAAAGAACCTAAGAAAAAAGCGCTAGCCGAATGGTGGAAAACCATTAATGCTTGGCGTGCGACTAACTGCATGAATTATGATCGTAGTAGCGAACATATAAAACCACAGCGTGCGATTGAAATAGTGCATGAGATCACTGGTGGTGATGCGTATATCACGTCTGATGTGGGACAACATCAAATGTGGGCTGCCCAGTATTATGGTTTTGAAAAACCTAATCGTTGGATCAATTCTGGTGGCCTAGGTACGATGGGCTTCGGTTTACCTGCTGCGATGGGCGTACAACTGGCATATCCAGAAGCTACAGTTGCCTGTGTAACGGGTGAAGGTAGTATTCAGATGTGTATTCAGGAATTATCTACCTGTTTGCAATATGGCTTACCGATTAAAATCATTGCGTTAAATAATCGTTATTTAGGCATGGTTCGCCAGTGGCAGGAATTTTTCTATGAAAATCGTTATTCGTCTTCTTACATGGAATCATTACCTGATTTCGTGAAGTTGGCAGAAAGTTATGGTCATGTTGGTATTCGAATTGAAGATCCTAAAGATTTAGAAGCAGAACTTGCAAGAGGGTTTGCAATGAAAGATCGTTTAGTATTTTTCGATATTGTTACTGATCAAACCGAAAATGTTTATCCAATGATTCGTGCCGGTAAAGCGCATAACGAAATGCATTTATCACCGCATGGTGGTGAGTTACCACAAGATCCACAAAGGGAGTTGTCATAATGCGCCATATTATTTCAATTCTAATTGAAAACGAGGCAGGGGCATTGTCAAGAGTAGCGGGTTTATTCTCAGCGCGTGCTTATAACATTGAATCGTTAACGGTTGCGCCGACAGAAGACCCAACCTTGTCACGGATGACGATTGTGACGGATGGTACGGATCGTATTGTGGAGCAAATCACCAAACAACTTAATAAGTTAATAGACGTTGTTAAGTTATTAGATTTGTCAGAAGGCCCACATATCGAACGTGAAATGATGCTGATAAAAGTTAAAGCAGCAACAATGGCTCAACGTGAAGATGTTAAGCGTCTGTCCGATATTTTTCGTGGCAATATTATCGATGTCACGCCAACGACTTTTACTATTGAACTGACAGGTTCGGGTCAAAAAATAGATTCTTTTATAGAAGCATTGGCAGAACATAAAATTATTGAAACTGTACGGTCCGGCGTGTCGGGTATTGCACGCGGCGAGAAAAGTTTGCAGGTATAATCTGCACACCCCAATTAAATTTTTAAAGTATTTAAGGAATTAAGTAATGAGTTTGAACATGTATTACGATAAAGATTGTGACTTATCTATCATCAAAGGGATGAAAGTTACGATTGTTGGTTATGGTTCACAAGGCCATGCACATGCCTGCAACTTGAAAGATTCTGGTGTAGACGTCACTGTTGCACTTCGTCCAGGTTCATCTTCTATCGCTAAAGCGGAAGCTCATGGCTTAAAAGTTACTGATACACCGACTGCTGTTGCAAACGCAGATTTGGTTATGATCTTAACGCCTGATGAGTTCCAATCACAATTGTATAAAGAAGAAATCGAACCTAACTTGAAAAAAGGTGCAGTTTTAGCTTTTGCTCACGGTTTTGCCATTATCTACAAACAAGTACTTCCACGTGCTGATTTAGACGTTATCATGATCGCGCCTAAAGCGCCTGGTCATACAGTACGTAGTGAGTTTGTTCGTGGCGGTGGTATTCCAGATTTGATTGCTATTGAACAAGATGCTTCAGGCAACGCTAAAGCAATCGCTTTATCTTATGCTTCTGGTGTTGGTGGTGGCCGTACAGGTATCATCGAAACAACATTCCGTGATGAAACAGAAACTGACTTATTCGGCGAACAAGCTGTTTTATGTGGTGGTGCTGTTGAATTAGTTAAAGCTGGTTTTGAAACATTGACAGAAGCAGGTTATGCTCCTGAAATGGCATATTTCGAATGTTTGCATGAATTAAAATTGATTGTAGATCTAATGTATGAAGGCGGTATCGCTAACATGAACTACTCAATTTCTAACAATGCTGAATATGGCGAATATGTTACTGGTCCTAAAATCATCAACGAAGAAAGCCGTTGGGCGATGCGTGAAGCATTGAAAAATATTCAAGAAGGTAAATACGCAAAACAATTTATCCTTGAAGGTCAAACTGGCTATCCAGAAATGACTTCAATGCGCCACATTAACGCAGAACACCCAATTGAAAAAACAGGTGCTAAATTGCGTGCTTTGATGCCATGGATTCAAAAGATTGTTGATAAAGATAAAAACTAATCATCAGTAATTTGTTTGATGAACGGGGGCTGATATGAAAATATCAGCCCCCGTTTTGTTAAAAGCTTACTGTTCGATATCCTAATTGAATTGGCTAAATTGCTTTTCTAATACCGCACCGTAAAATGAACTGTGCTGCCTATGGGTTGATCTGGTTTGTGAGTAGGTAATCTCATGGTCGGAGTCACCTTTCATATTCGCTTCTTGTATTGCGAGTACCGCCCGAAAGAGTGAGTTGTTTTTTTCGTTTTGGTGAGTATAGACTGTAGAAGCCTTCATATTCTTTTGAGGCTGAGCATTTATCGCATTTATTTCGAGAACAGCCTTAGATAACGAGTTAGTCGTTGGTTGAATAGCAGGTTTCCCCCAAGCAGTATTCGATAACATAAAAGTGGAGAGTATGATTATTGATACGTTTTTCATTTTATTAACCTCTAACAATTAAAGACTCCAAGCAAAATTTACGCTCGTATAATTTATAAGACCAGATGAAAGCTAAAATGTTACAAAAAGGCTGATGATGAAATATTTGCCACGACTTTGTCTGCTATCATTATGCAATTATTTAATAACGCCTATGGAAATCAAGTTATGGTAGAAAAAGAAAAACAACAGAATCGCGGTATTTATTTATTACCGAACCTATTTACAACTGCAGGCTTATTTGCTGGATTTTATGCCATTGTTGCTGCTATTCGTGGCGATTTTGAATCAGCAGCCATTGCGATATTCATTGCTATGATAATGGATGGCCTTGACGGTCGTATTGCTCGTATGACGAATACGCAAAGTGATTTTGGTGCTGAATATGACAGTCTTGCTGATATGGTTTCATTTGGTTTAGCACCCGCCTTAGTTATCTTTCAATGGTCATTACTAGATATGGGTAAGTTTGGCTGGATGGTGGCATTTATTTATGCGGCTTGTGGTGCTTTACGCTTAGCCCGATTTAATACCCAGCTGGGTATTGAAGATAAACGCTATTTCCAAGGCTTACCAAGCCCTGCTGCAGCGGCATGTTTAGCTGGATGGGTCTGGGCAGGCACCAGTAATGACATTGATCCTGCGTTAATGACGGCTATTGCTTTACCACTTACCTTTGTGGCGGGCATTTTAATGGTGAGTACGGTTAGATATTCAAGTTTTAAAGAACTTGATTTACATGGCAAAGTACCTTTCGTCGTAATGTTAGTACTGGTATTAATTTTTGCTTTTGTCGCTATTGATCCACCGCTTATCTTGTTCGGTAGCTTTGCGTTATACGCCTTGTCAGGACCTGTGCTGACATTGATTAAACTACGTCAACATCGTGCAGAACGAGAACGTCAGCAAGAAAAATAACGGGTCATAACGCGAGCTAGACTCGATAATTGACTGATTTAAAGCTACATTAATATCATCGAACACTAACGGGTTTTAATTTTCTGTTGGTGTGTCGATGTTTTTTTCAGCAAGTATTTCCATTATCAGCACATCGCATGAGCCACAACCAGTACCCGCACCCGTTGCAGCTGCGATTTTCTCAAAACTATCTTTACCATCGTTCGCTGATCGACATGGAGAGCGAAGCGAGGTCGATTAGTCGCCAGTAGGCAACGCGTTTTTGCATTTTCGTAATAGAGAGCGTTAGCGAACAGTGGAGAATAATGTTAGAAAAGGCTTTTTGTTGCCGTAGAGTCAT
>JAGXHJ010000095.1 GCA_024636315.1 Methylophaga sp. | reverse complement strand
GGTCAATCAGCATTGAATCGGCAAAACTAGTTTGTTGTAGGTTTTTCCACGCCATGTATGAGCCCATTCCTGATGATTTTCGTAGGGTGTATTATCTCATTTCTAGTATGTTTTTGCCGGTTTCGTGCAAAGGTCTCAGATAAAAGACATTAGCTCATTTTCTGATGTTAAATGGAGTATCATTTCATCCTAGCGTCGCATTAATACACCTCCTAAAACACGAGTTTCAATGTCACAAGAAAGTAGTTATGAACTGAAGGGCATCATCAAACAAGCCTTTAGTTACAAAAAACATTTGATCAAAGCTAATTTTATCGCCGTGTTGGCCACGCTGTGTGCCGTGCCTATACCGTTATTATTGCCTCTAATTGTAGATGAGGTATTGCTAGATGAACCAGGGCCGACTGTTCATTTTATTGCACAACTCACACCTCAAGCATGGCATGGGCCTGTTTTATTTGTGATGGCTGTTTTGGTATTCACTTTGATATTACGCCTTGCCTCGGTATTACTGAATGTTGTTCAGTCACGTTATTTCACCATTATTGCTAAACACATTACTTACCGCATTCGTACACGGCTTATCAAACGTTTAGGCACTATTGCGATTAGTGAATATGAAACCCGGGGCAGTGCTGGCATTGCTTCACATTTTGTAACGGATATTGAAGTCATCGATAACTTTATTGGTGGCACGATTAGCCGTTTTATTGTGGCGACGTTGAGCATTATCGGTACGGCGGTGGTTTTGTTGTTTCTTCATTGGCAATTAGCATTACTCATTTTGTTTTTTTAACCCCTTGGTGATTTATTTTACGACAGTGGTAGGTAAGCAGGTTAAAGACCTAAAGAGAAAAGAAAATTCAGCATTTGAAATATTTCAACAAGGCCTGACCGAAACACTTGATGCCGTGCAGCAGATACGTGCTGTAAATCGTGAGAAATATTATCTGGGTCGTGTTATTGGCAATGCACGGCAAGTGAGAAACCATGCTTCAGAATTTGCATGGAAAAGCGAAGCTGCTAATCGAGTATCATTTGTTATATTTTTGTTTGGCTTTGATATCTTTAGAGCGGTTGCCATGTTGATGGTGGTATTTTCTGATTTATCAATCGGCCAAATGTTTGCCGTGTTTGGCTACCTTTGGTTCATGATGGGGCCGGTACAGGAAATACTGAATATTCAATATTCATTTTATTCTGCAAGTGCTGCTGTCACGCGTCTTAATCGTTTATTCTCGATGAAGCAAGAACAGCATTATCCGTCTAACGTTAATCCATTTGAAGTTGGTAAGCCATGCAGTATCCGTATTGAAAATTTGCATTTTCAATATGGTGACGACACAAAAGTATTGAATGGCGTATCACTTAATATCAAAGCAGGTGAAAAAGTTGCTTTGGTAGGCGCTAGTGGTGCGGGTAAATCAACCTTGGTGAATGTCTTATTAGGCTTATATCCTGCTGATCAAGGTATGGTGTTTTTTAACGAAACACCCGTCAGTGAGATTGGTTTAGAGCTGGTAAGAGAGCATGTTGCCACCGTGTTACAAGCCCCAGCGTTATTTAATGATAGCGTGCGACACAATATTACTATGGGCCGTGAATATGATGATGTTGCCATCTGGGAAGCTATTCATATTGCTCAATTAGACGATGTTATTCAGGCCATGCCTAAGCAACTGGATTCGATTATCGGTCGTGATGGTGTGAAGTTGTCAGGCGGTCAACGTCAGCGTTTAGCCATTGCTAGAATGGTGTTAATTAACCCAAGTGTGGTGGTGTTAGATGAAGCAACCTCAGCATTGGATAGTGATACTGAATATCAACTACATACGGCTATGGAAAGTTACTTGAAAAACCGCACTACGATAATCATTGCTCATCGTTTAAGTGCTGTGAAACAGGTTGATAGGGTGGTGGTGTTTGATGGCGGTGAGATTATTATGGATGGCGATCATGATTCATTAATTAATCAAGAAGGCTTGTATCAAAGACTTTATGCTAAGCAGGTTTAAACCATACCAACACTTAGCGACACCATTCATCATACAACTATTAAAGCTTAATAATGCTGTATCACACGGCAATATCGTGACTGCAGCTTAACGCGAACTCGCCTGTTCAATTAAGTCCAATAGTGCTGCCTGCCGATAAGTTCATCCTGCAACGAGCCTATGCCACTGAGTAAATTTAGTCGCTAAATATGATTTGAGGCGGGACCAAAGTTGTGCAAATGAATCTTTTAATGATGCAATTTGGTGCGATAGTAAATATTGCCAGCAACATTTTTTATGTAAGCATCTAATTTAAAATGTAAAAACTATTTTGGCATGTTGATTGCTCTGTCTATATGAATTCTGCAATGGCGTAGAAAGTAATTCGAAAATAATTAAATTTTAATGGTAATGAAGCCGTATCTAACTTGTGTAGATATGGTTTTTTTGTTTATAACATAAGGAACAACTATATGTCCTATTTAGAACCTACAGAGTTTGTAACCAAAATGGTGGATGGCGGTGAATCAAAAGTATTCATGTCCACTAAAGATACTTTGATTCGTGCGTTTATGGCCGGTGCTACTCTGGCACTAGCTGCTGTGTTTGCTATTACTGTTGCTGTTAATACCGGCTCTCCACTATTAGGAGCGGTACTTTTCCCTGTTGGTTTTATCATGCTGTATTTGATGAAATTTGATTTGTTAACGGGGGTATTTATGTTGGTGCCTTTGGCATTATTAGATAAACGACCTGGCGTTACCATCAGTGGTGTTCTAAGAAACTGGGGTTTAGTTTTCCTTGGCAACTTAGGCGGGGCTTTGACGATTGCATTCATGATGTCGTTCATTTTAACTTACGGCTACCACACTGATGGCGGTGCCATAGCGGCTAAGGTAAGTAGTATTGGTGAAGCGAGAACACTAGGTTATTCAGCTCAAGGAACTGCTGGCTGGTTTACTATTTTTATGCGCGGCATGTTGTGTAACTGGATGGTATCAATGGGTGTTGTTGGTGCCATGATCTCGACTTCTGCTAGCGGTAAAATCATGGCGATGTGGATGCCTATCATGTTGTTCTTTTTCATGGGTTTTGAACATTCAATTGTTAATATGTTTTTATTCCCATTCTCTATGATCATGGGTGGTGACTTCACTGTGATGGATTACTTAGTGTGGAATGAAATTCCTACTGTATTAGGTAATTTGATTGGTGGTTTCGTGTTTGTTGCTTTACCACTGTATTACACTCATGTAAGAACAAGCGCTAAACGGGCTGTAGTAAGCAATTAATTTATATAAGCCTCAACTAAGCAATTAGTTGGGGCTTTTTTATAGAAACTATACTAGGAGCATAAGATGAATAAACAAACCATGACCGACGTGATTGTCAGTACTAAAGTCAATAAAGGTCTGACGTGGGAAGTGATGGGCGCTGATTTACATTTATCACCAGTATGGTTAGCATCCGCGTGTTTGGGAATGAATAGTACGGCACCTGCACAAGCTAAAGCGATTGTTGATTATTTAGGTTTAGATGCTGAAGTAGGCGTTGCTCTTCAAGACTATCCAACAAAAACATGGGATCAACAAATACCCACTGATCCTCTTATTTATCGATTCCATGAAATTACCGGTGTCTATGGCAGTACTTTAAAGACGGTCATTCAAGAGAAATTTGGTGATGGTATTATGAGCGCGATTGATTTTTCTATGGAAGTTGAAAAAATTGAAGATCCAAAAGGTGACCGAGTATTAGTCACCATGAATGGTAAATTTTTGCCCTATAAAAGCTGGTAAGAATAGGTGCTATCCTTTATCGGTATTGTCTATCATTATAGGTAATGCCGATTTTTCTATATGATGTTCGCCTTATCATTACAAATCATAACTAGTTGACACTACTATGGCTCGCCAATTAAAAATAACTGTTGGGCAGTATTCTGATAAGGGCCGTAAGGCAATTAACCAAGATTTTCATGGTGTCTATATTCCTGAACAACCTGCGTTAACATCAAAGGGTATTGCGGTTGCTTTAGCTGATGGTATAAGCACTAGTCAAGTAAGCCAGATTGCTAGTGAGGCCACGGTGAGAGGCTTCTTGATGGACTATTATTGTACGTCGGAAGCGTGGTCGGTTAACAAGTCAGCCCAGCAAGTATTAACGGCAACAAACTCGTGGTTACATTCCCAATCGCATCGCAGTGAGCACCGTTACAATAAAGATAAAGGTTATGTCTGCACATTAAGCAGTATTGTCCTTAAATCAACTACGGCGCACCTGTTTCATATTGGTGATTCACGTATTTATAGACTACGTAATAACGTGTTAGAACAGCTAACTGAAGATCACCGTAGCTGGAGCAGTCAAACAGAAAGTCATCTCAGTCGTGCTATGGGCGCAAGTCCCCAACTTGATATTGATTATCAAATACAAACTTTAGCATTGGGCGATATTTTCATTCTGGCAACAGATGGTGTCTATGAATTTGCAAGTGCTGATTTGATTCGGGAAACAATAGATCAGCAAAGCGGTGATTTAGATTCCGCCGCTAAACTTATCGTGGAAGGAGCCTTTGAGCAAGGAAGCGATGATAATCTCACTGTTCAATTAGTCCGTATTGAACAGTTACCGACTCAGAATGTTGATGAGTTATATCAAGAATTAACAGCATTACCATTTCCACCAATATTGGAAGCGCGGATGGTATTTGATGGTTACACCATTGTTAGAAGCGTGCATGCTAGCAGCCGGAGCCATGTCTACCTTGCTATAGATAATGAAAGCAATGATCTGGTCATCATCAAAACACCTTCGGTAGATTTACAGAGTGATCCTGCTTATTTAGAACGTTTTTTAATGGAGGAGTGGATCGCTAGGCGGATTAATAGCCCCTATGTGTTAAAACCTTGCAGGCAATCTCGTCAGCGTAACTATCTTTATATTGTGATGGAATATATTGAAGGCCAAACCTTAACGCAATGGATGCGTGATAACCCTAAACCGGCTATGGCGGCGGTGCGTGATATTGTCGTACAAATTGCTAAAGGCATGATGGCATTTCATCGACTTGAGATGTTGCACCAAGATTTACGACCTGAAAATATTATGATCGATAGCTCTGGTACGGTGAAGATTATTGATTTTGGTTCCACCAAAGTGGCGGGGCTAAGTGAAATTTCAAGTCCGTTGGATCGAGAGCATATTTTAGGTACCGCTCAGTATACGGCGCCAGAATATTTTTTAGGTGAAAGTGGAACAACTCGGTCTGATCTATTTTCTTTGGCAGTGATTTGTTATCAAATGTTATCGGCTAGATTACCTTATGGCATTAATGTGTCAAAAGCACGAACCAAGTCAGCACAAAATAAACTCTATTACCAAACGGTACTTCATGAGGATCGTGAAATCCCTGCCTGGATCGACGGCACCTTGAAAAGAGCATTGCAACCCAATCCTTACAAACGTTATGAAGAGCTATCTGAATTTGTATTTGACTTGAGTCATGCCAATAAAGCGTTCTTGCATAAAACCACTCCACCGTTAATGGAGCGTAACCCAGCTTTATTCTGGAAAAGCGTTTCATTTATATTGCTTTGCGTCATCATTTACTTAGTTAACTCGAACTCGGGATAGTAAAACGTAGTCATTAGCTCGGGATAGTAAAACGCAATCATTAGCTTGGGATAGTAAAACGCAGTCATTAACATGGGATAGAAAAAACAGTCATTCCCGCATTCTTTTAGCGGGAATCTATGACAAGTGCTTGTTCATCGAACACTCAGAATGGATTCCGGCTCAAAAGATCACCGGAATGACAATAGTTTTTAAGTTTGTACTATTTATCCCTGAAGCCTAGTTCAGTTTAGTTTTCCCAAATAGTTGTCTCTCATTGTCGCCAGCTACACTGTGATTATGTGTCATGTTCAATCACTAAGCATTCTTAGTAAATATTCATTTCATTATCGTATTAAATCAATGGCTTATATTTTTGTTGGTCAGGTGCTAGTTTAGATTTTATAGCGCTCTAACCAGTGTGCATAGGCCGCAGGCAATGTCCAAGCTATCGGCTCCATAAAGGATGGATCCTATGGGATATTGGAATCTGGTGTTGAGAACCCGGTGCTGACACTCATAAAGTCGAGTCCGCCGTCACGGAATTTATTCGTTAAATAAATGGCTTCCAGTAATGTTTCATCATCGAGACGGTAATCCTCCCGAAAAATAAAAGTGTTCAAAAGTGGAGTTTTCTATTTACGCTCACATGGGATAGCTTTTTTATACGTCTGTTGATCATAAAGCCGGTTAATACGTTGAACGTGTTTTATAATAGTGATGGCTTCATGATATTTAATAGCCCAGTATACATTCAATATTCGGTCAAAAAAATCCGTGATAATTCTGAAAATACTTATAATGAGAATTTAATAATATATGAACAATGGGTCATTTAACCCATTACCAGATTAAATAACATACTTTTACTATTTATCTTAACTATAAAATATCACTTTTCTATACCTTCTTAAATTAAAAGTTGCCATGAACAAACTCATCTTAATTCCATTAATTTTTACGGCTATGCCCGCTATTGCCGATCATCCCATCGTTGCATTTGGTAGTGAAGCATCAGGCCCCATCATTACCATTGCTGCACCCACCATGCCTCTCGATACATGGGGGGTAGGCATTAGGTCTGAAATTATTGAAAATGATAAGTTTAGCGACCAGCAACTAATAGATTATGCTAATCAAGGTATTGAGGGTGTACATAGCGTTGATAGAATCATCAATACGTCATTGTCCGTTGGTTATGGTGTTACTGATGATCTCACTTTAAGTGTCAGACTGCCGTATATAGAACGTAAAAATATTCGTGCTGGTCATCTTGAAGATGGTGATGCGGAAACGCATAGTCATGGTGATTCTTCAGGGTTAGGCGATCTACTTTTATTTGGTCAATATCGTATTTTAGAAACGGGCAATACTGATGTTGCATTACTTTTAGGTACTAAAGCCCCAACGGGTAAAACTGATGACAAGGATGATGCTGGAGTGAGATTTGAAACAGAATTTCAACCCGGAACAGGGTCATGGGACTTTCTTATTGGTAGTGCCATCAGTCATATCAATGGCAACCTTGGCTATCATGCTAATGTTTTGTTTAATAAAACGGGGGAAGGTTCACAATCAACAGAAATTGGTGATATTTTAAGCTATAACCTTGCCACAACATACCGACTCAACGGTGAAGATCATTCACAGCATCAGCATGCCCATCATCACGGTTCCGACAAAACAGCTATCAAATGGGATGCAATAATCGAGTTGAATGGCGAGACGCGTCGTAAAAATAAAATCGCTGGTCACTCTGAAGACCATTCTGGCGGTACTGCGATGTTTGTATCACCAGGCTTGAGAGTAACCGCTGGCAATGTGGGTGGTTTTATATCTATCGCTTTGCCCATTATTGAAAATATGAATGGTCAGCAAACTGATGTTGATGTGCGCCTTATCGCAGGCCTCTCCATCACTCTATAATTTATTTGTCGCAGAGTACTCATTATTTGAAGCACCCAGATGAATGATGTGGCATCGTAATCATCAAGGCTCAAAAAATAATACTTAGAAAAAGGCGTAGTGACTGACAGTAGAACGGTAATAAATAGAGCTCTCTAGGCATTCCCTTCGCTTTTCTTGGACCACTACACGTTGCCATAATTAAACTTTTACACAGTCACTTGAGCATTTTTATATTGTATGGTGGTAATGGAATAGATATTTACTGCATGGAATAAGGAATATTGCTGAAGTTTATACTAACGTGTTAATCCGCAAGGGTGAATTACCAGTTTCATCAGCTTATTCTCCAACCCAAAAACTAAACGCCATATAATCATAAATGTAACCGTATTGCCTATGCTGATAGCTGGAAACTATTGGGCGCAGATTTGACTAAATAATCAGCTAAGCGACCTCTACTATTCCGATTTTTTAAGTTATGATAGCTGTGCGAAATTACAGTAAGTTGCGGTGATGAACATACACTAACGCAAGATTACAGTACAAAGATTCGCTCTATTTTAAGGTACAGGTATAAGCACTAATGTTTAGAATCCGTAAAGTCCTTGACAACACCTCCAGCGCAAATCGTGAAGCCATAACTCAGGTTCTGTCCATTCTTGCGCAGCAGTTTCCGACAGCTCGTAAGGAGGAGTTCAGTAAGCTCCCAGAGCAGCTAAACGACCCGCTCAAATATAAGTATCGTTCAATACTATTTGTTGCTGAAAACGCTGGTGGTAAGGTTAAAGGCTTTGCCATGTTACTGCATTTTCCGGATATCGGTGTTGCTTACCTAGAATTGATTTCTGCTGCACCTGGACAGACCAGTGGAGGTATTGGCGGTGCCCTGTATGAATATGTGCGTGAAGAATGCCTACTACTCAAGGTCAAAGGCTTGTTCTTTGAGTGTTCCATCGATGATCCGAAGCAGATCAAAGATCCGGTTATTTTGAAGCAAAATATAGCGCGTTTAAAATTCTATGAACGGTACGGCGTTTACCCTATCATTAACCATAGTTATGCGACACCGGTCAATCCGGGTGATGAAGACTTGTATTACTTGATGATGGATGAGTTGGGAACCAAGAAGACAATCAACAGCGGCATGGCACAGAAGATCGTTCGGGCGATCTTGGAGCGTAAGTACGGAGAATTTATTCCACAGAGCGAAATTGATCATGTCGTGCAATCATTTACTGACAAAATATTACGTTTCCGTGAGCCACGCTATATACATAAGCCTGTTGCCATCACTCGTACCCACAAGGACAAGGAATCGATTGTGCTAGTGGTCAATGAAGGGCACAGTATTCACCATGTGAAGGATCGCGGCTATGTCGAAGCGCCAGTACGCCTGTCGACCATCCTTACCGCTTTGGGGAAAACGGAACTGTTTAAACGAGTCGAACCTAAGCGCGTCAGCGAAGCTTTTATTAAAAAGGTGCATTCTGCTGCCTATGTGGATTACTTGCGTCGAGCATGTGCGGCACTACCGCCAGGAAATTCTCATATCCCATTATTTTTCCATTGCGTAACTTGGAACGACCACCAAAAGATATCGAGTTGCAAGTCGGTTACTATTGCTTAGATACTTTTACGCCGTTAAATAGCAATGCTTATCAGGCTGCACGAGGCGCGGTTGATTGTGCTGTCACAGCGGCTAACGCCGTGTTGGATGGCGCGCATATTTCCTATGCATTGGTACGCCCGCCAGGCCATCATGCCGAGCGCCGTACCTTTGGTGGCTTTTGTTACTTTAACTCAGCCGCTATTGCCGCCCATCATCTCCGTGACTATGGCAAAGTTGTTGTACTTGATATCGATTTCCATCACGGAAATGGCACGCAAGATATTTTTTATGAACGTAGTGATGTTCTCACGGTATCGATACATGGCGATCCACGCTTCGCATATCCACATTTCTCTGGTTTTAAAGATGAAATAGGAAGCAAGGAAGGAGAGGGCTTTAACATTAACTATCCACTAGCGGAGCATATTGATGCAGAGAAATACCGCCGTACGTTAGCCACTGCAATAAAGCGGATTAAGACCTTTAATCCTGCTTACCTTGTGGTGTCTTTGGGGCTGGATACGGCTAAGTCTGATCCGACCGGAACTTGGAGCCACAACTATGAAGACTTTTTCAAAATTGGCCAATTGATTGGCGAGACAAAATATCACACCGTTGTCGTTCAAGAAGGTGGCTACCGTACCCAAACTTTAGGTACTAATGCCAAACATTTTTTTCAAGGCTTATGGGCTGGATTCTTTGGTGAGGAAAAGGCGCAAAAGAAAACTAATAAATGAGTCAGTGATGTTGATGGCCTACTGACTCCATTTTAAACACTGGAAAGAATTGCATATTAACTCGACCATGAAGCTCTCTGGCCCCATTCATATAATTTATGACAGTCGCAAAATGGTTTGCTGGTGAACAAATAGCCATTGATGTTTAGGGATAAAGGGAAATCAAGTAAAAATAGACATTAATGCGCCGAAGATTTTAAAAGTGCGATTACTACGTATCTTGCTCACCCAATACCATCGCTACGGATCACTTTGGCTGAAAATGCTATTAGGTGATCATATTAGATTATTGATCATCGTTATTTGTTTTTTTGCCTGCTCTATAGTTGTTTTTAACCGTTATTATTGTCATTTTGTAATGAGGAGAGTAACCATGCCAATGGCACCTATTTCTATGAGTAAATTAAAATAGATCTTAAGACTAAAATAAGGCTACTTGTTTAGTCCCTAAATCTTCTGGTGTATCATTATCCCAGTTACAGGAGAAGTTGTTAAACAGCAGGAGAAAGCTACCTACTTTCTGAAATTTTAATAATCTGACTGTCGGCTGTGGGGTGCGGATTCGACCGGTTGAATCCACAGCCACAAGCAGTCATTCGTTTAATAGCAGATCTATCTTTGTTCACATGGGTGTTTTGCTATAGACATAAGGCCATTAAAGTTCTCGCCTTAACCGGTATGCCAGTTCGATGCAGACGATGAGATACCCAAAAATTATCGAAGCTTCAATTCAATCTTTGTTACTGGTGTCTTAGATATTGGCTAGTTTTCAATATCCTCTCATACATATAGCTTTATTACATTGCACCTTATTTTATGATCACAAACAGAGAACCTCAAAGCTTTATCGTTATATAACCATATTAAAATCAAGTGAATATAACTAAAAATAGCCTAGATTTTTGTACTGTTTTGTTGACCATTAAAGTAATTTAGAGTTACTACAAACGATTGATGTCGTTTTTATTGATCTATGTCATGTAACCCTCAACTTTATTATTGTGCACCAATACGAAGCGTATTATTGCTACTAATCTTTAAGTTTGGAAATTCAGTGATGATTAAGATAGGTTTTATCATACGTTTGTTTGCAGCGGTCATAATTATCTGTGCATCAGTGTCATCTTATGCAATGGCTCCTGTCACCATTGCTCAACAACTACAAACAATTAATGCGGCATTTCCAACTGCGACCCGTATTAGCGATAAAACACCGATAGCAAAAGATCAACCTGAAATCAGAACAATTTATCAGGGTGAAGAAATTATCGGTTATGCCTTTGAAACGGTTGATGTAGTCTCTATAGCCGCTTATTCTGGTAAACCCGTTAAGCTACTCGTTGCGATAGACTTGAAAGGTGAAATTAAGGTCATGCGGGTTCTTGAGCACCATGAACCTATATTATTAGTCGGTATACCCGAACAACGCTTATTTGACTTTGCAGCTCAATTATTAGGCACTAAAGTAACGGATCATGTCATCGTTGGTCGATCAGCTAATGAAGGTACGATTAGTATCGATTCAATATCGGGTGCAACGGTCACCGTTATGGTCGTCAATGAAGTTGTAATGCGATCTGTTAAAAAGGTTGCCCGATTATTAGGCATCGCTGGCATGTCAGTAGCGGCTAAAATTTTACCCGCTACCATTAAAACGGATGAATTTACGCCTGCTGATTGGACTCAATTAACGGGGGATGGTTCTATTCGCCGCCTGCAGCTTAATTATGATGATGTTGACAAGGCTTTTGAAGGTACAAAAGCAGAATGGAAAGGTGAAGGC
>JAGXHJ010000094.1 GCA_024636315.1 Methylophaga sp. | reverse complement strand
GGTCAATCAGCATTGAATCGGCAAAACTAGTTTGTTGTAGGTTTTTCCACGCCATGTATGAGCCCATTCCTGATGATTTTCGTAGGGTGTATTATCTCATTTCTAGTATGTTTTTGCCGGTTTCGTGCAAAGGTCTCTAATTATATTTATAGATTAGAAGATTCGAGGCGTCAGCCAACTTAATATTTGATTTTTATCGAATATAAGCAAGCCAACACCCTGATAGAACCTTCATTGGACAATGAATATAGTCAGGACTTCAGATCAAATGAATCACTGTCTGAAATAGCCCTGATATTCTAAGTTTTTAATGCAGATTATTTTGGTGAATAGCTTTCAAAACGCGAAATATATTCATCCATATTTTGCTCTAACATCTCTGTATAGCGTTGTATGAAGAATTTCATCGCTTCTTGTTTCTCTGCTTGCATGTTCTCAGCAGTCTCAAATGAACGGGCTACACTAAAGGCATTAAACCGCGCGGCAGCAAATAGAATTGAAGTATTAACATCATCTACTGAACTGGTAGGCACTTGCTGGTTTGCAACAGCAATAAACTCATCAGCACGTTGTTGAAATGTCTTGGTAGCAGTTGAATCTTCACTCATTATTATTCTCTCAATATTATTATTTAGTTTAAATTGTCTTTTTTTGAACTTTGTTGGAGCAGGATAGATCATATCAGGTGTGAGCCATTTTGTTGCTTCGTGTTTTAATGATGGCGTTCATTTGTCTGGCGAGATATTTTATAGTTACTGCCAAGGATAATATCTTATTGAGAATACTTGGAAAGTAAAACACAACCCAATGGAGGACAGCATGAAAAAATTATTATGGGCTATAACATTCACCTTTTCGGCTTTAACAACAAGCTTTTCATCCTATGCGGAATATTATCAGATAGACACTGACCAAGGGCATGCGTTTATTGATTTTAGAATTCAACATCTTGGCTTTAGCTGGATGAGTGGTCGTTTTAATAAGCTTTCAGGTGATTTCAGTTATAACGAACAGAATCCTTCGGCGGCAAAAGTGGAGGTAACGATCGACGTTGCCAGTATTGATACCAATCATGCCTTACGCGATAAACATTTGAGAGGCGATAAATATTTAAATGCCGCCAAATTTCCACAAGCGCATTTTATCTCGACTTCTTTTGAACAAAAAGATGATAAAACGGGGCTATTAACGGGCGATTTTACCTTGCATGGTGTGACCAAACCGTTAACCATCGAGGTTAGTTTTGTTGGCCACGGTAAAGACCCATGGCTTGGCTACCGTCGAGGTTTTGTTGGCACGACCAACTTCAAGCTAGTAGATTACGGAATAGATGCCAGTCAGTTGGGGCCATCGTCTGAAACGGTGTATTTAACATTGTCAATTGAAGGTATTCGTCGCTCAATCAATGATGACGCTAAACAAACAGCACCGTGGTAACCCTAACCACAATAACATTTTAAAATAACGGACTATAAGGTCTCGGTCATCACATACTAGCTGAGGTATTCAACTTTTATATCGATAAATCAATACCTTTAAACCTTGTTTCTCTACTGCATTCTTAAATATAGTAGGCGGAAATATCTCACTCAGATAATGACAATCGGGACATTCATCCGCTACCGTTTGTTTAAGAAACTCAGCATCTAAATCTGGCGAGTTCAAACACAACATCAATAAACTATTCGGATTCATAAACTCAGGGATCCGTCTAATGATCTTTTTATAATCGCGTTTAATATCAACACTGCCTTTTTGAAAGGAAGGTGGATCGCAAATTAATAAATCATAAGGCCCGTTCTTTTTTATTCGACCGAATGACTTAAAAATATCCAGGGAATCAAACTTTACCTTGCCGGTGTCATGGCCATTTAAGCGATGGTTATCACGTCCAATTGCCAGTGATGGTCTACTCATATCAATATTAAAAACACTCGCCGCATCGCTGGCGATGGCAGCAACAGAAAACCCACAGGTATAGGAAAATAGGTTTAATACTCGTGTGCCTTGTGCATTATCTTTAACCCACTGACGGCCATTTATCATATCCAGAAACAGGCCGGTATTTCGAGCTCGACCTAATGAGATTTGATATTTCAGGCCATTTTCTTCAACGGTGGTTTCTGTGCAGGGCTCGCCCATTAATAACTCAATCGGCCCTGTTTGTTCATATCGGTATTGAACTTGTACAGATGTACATTCACTCACGGCTGAAAACAGTTTTTCTGCCAACAGCATTAACTCACTAGCGGCAACGACTTTATAGAGTGTGATGAGTAATACGGGTGATAACCAATCTATAGCAACATGCTCATAGCCTTTATGGACATGACTTCTACCATGAAATAATCGTTGTGCTTACTGGGATCTTGGAAGTTGAAAAGGAACATCTATAATTAGTAGCTGCTGGTGATTTTGCTCAGTATTCAAAACTGACTCATCTTGGTTATTATCCTTATGCGATATCGCTTTTTAATGATGGGGCATACTCGATTGATTTTACACTAGGAATTGAAGGTAGCCAGTTTGATTTCTCTATACGTGGGGAAAAACCTTTCCACCTGTATTAGAAAGCGTATTGCTGAACTCGACTCATCAGCTGCCCGCATAAACTGAGAAAGATGCCAAACCTATCAATAAAGTAAGTGTAATTGTTAATATAAATCTATTTAATTATTATTTGTCTCGCATGACTCTCAATAATTCAAGTGTGTTATCCGCCGTATCCAGAACAGCTAAAATAACTTGATTTACGTGGATTATTGCAATACCTACAAGAAATGCTACGCCGCCTTTTATTAGCTTATCTTGAATGCCGTCACTCATTATAAAACCACTTAACAGCCACACCATCCCACCAAAAAACAAGATCCAGCCTAAAAAACTTGTGATTTTCAATAAGAAACGCGCCATTGAGTAAGATGTCGGTACGTCGTCATCGTATGTCGATTCATTTGATTTAGTGTTTACATCTTGGGAAGAGGTATTATCGGTCGATACTGCTACCATGGGAGGTTCTAAATACCACTCACCATGCACTTGACGACCAATATAAGTACCGGCTTTGATTTTTGTAATCACATCTTCAACAGGTATACCAAGCCTATTTGCGTACATTGTTACTTCAAGTAGCCCTTGTGGTCTAGCCATTGATTACATTCCTGAAAATTGAGTTCACTATAATTAATTGGCGGTAATTTATACCACTCACCAAGTTATGTCTACAAGAAAGAAAGACGTTGATTTAAAAGTTAAAAAATCTATTTTAGGAATCAAAATATTTCACAGAATTAAATCATTGGGCTTAGACTAGATTGATTCAATATCAAGGCGTCAGTCAGCTTGCTCTTATAAGTGAAGTAAAGGTGGGACAGGTTTATTTAGCCATAAGCTATAAATAAATAATGCATATTCTACATCTATCTAGATGCATTTAGCGTAATGATACGGCATATTGCTGCAGGTCATTATAAGCTTCGCTGTTTTGATCATATTCAACACATACGCCTAATAAATCATCAATTAAATAACTCAATGCCCGCTGTTCAATCTGTTTAATTTTAACTTGTTGTAGATCGCTTAACATGTGATACATGGTTGCGGCACCAAAATCACCAAATATGATATTAGCGTGTTGATCAAATAAAATATTATGAGCATATAAATCGCCGTGGCTTACTTGGTTTTCATGTAGATGATTAAATACATCCTGCATTTGATTCACTATTTTTCCAATATGGGCAATTGGCAGTGTAAAACCTTCTGGAAAGGTATCACGCGTACAACTTTCAAAACTGGGCGGTAGACCGAGGTTTTTGTAGTGCTGCGGTATTAAGTCCATGATTAAGGCTAGATAGCCCTCTTCGTTCACTTGTGCCAATGATTGAACTAAACTTGGATGATTACCCGCCTTTAAACATGCTTTCAATTCATCTTCAGGATAACCATCACTTGTGACTTCACCTTTAAATACTTTTACAGCAATGTCATTCGGAAATTGATGGTCAGTTGTATTCCAAGTGGCGGTTGAAATAACACCTGATGCACCCTGCCCAAGTCTTTTTTGTAATGTGAAATGAGATGAAGGTATTTGAGGAACGGTTTCAATATTAGCCGCTACTTGGCTAAAGGGATTACCTGAAATAGCCAACCAAGCAAGCTTTGGTAAATCGAGTAATTGTGCTGGGCATTCCGTCAGTTGGTTGGCTGAAACACGAATTAATTCAAGATTACAAGACTTAGAAAGTGTTTTAGGTAGCTGCGTTAACTTATTGCCTGCAATGACAAGTTTATGTAATTCAGGTCGTTCACCTAAACTATCTGGTAGTTTTTCAATTTGATTGTCGGTCAATATTAACCAACGTAGTTTTATCGGTAATGACTGCTCTGGCACGGTGTGTATTTTATTAGCTTTGAAACCTACCATCTCTAAATTTTGGCAGCGGCCCAATACCTCAGGTAATATTTCAAAGTCATTATTTGATGCAAATATGATTTTTAGCTTATGCAATTTTACCAACCCATCGGGTAATGAGCTAAGTTGGTTATTGGATAAATCCAGCACTTCTAGGCTATTAGCGAGCGAAAGAATTTCTAAGGGAAATGACGTTATATTTTCTGCTAATGATAAGCTTTTAATTCCTGATAATTCACCAGATTTTAGCTGAGAAAGTGTATGCAAGAGTAATCCTGTCTAATGTCAAATGGTGAGCATTCTATCGTAAATAGCCTTAAATGGTCGATATCACTTAAATTTAAGACTGCCAATCAACACCCCAGATTTGCCCTTGTTGAGGATCTATTTTAGACAAGACCTTATCAAGCTGCTTCACTATACTTGATCAATGTTGGTCCGCCATTCCTATTTCATTGCCACCAACAAAGAATATGAGACCTTTGCACGAAACCGGCAAAAACATACTAGAAATGAGATAATACACCCTACGAAAATCATCAGGAATGGGCTCATACATGGCGTGGAAAAACCTACAACAAACTAGTTTTGCCGATTCAATGCTGATTGACC
>JAGXHJ010000093.1 GCA_024636315.1 Methylophaga sp. | reverse complement strand
CTGCAACACATATTTCATTGTTTGATGGTTCCTTACAAGGTATTCACCACAACACTAAACCAGCATTTAGTTTCCAAGGGCATCCAGAAGCAAGCCCTGGTCCACAAGATGCAGCTCCTTTATTTGATCATTTCATCGATCTACTTGAAACAGCGACAGGTAAGTAAACCACAATGGCAAAACGTACTGATATCAAAAGCATCCTAATTTTAGGCGCAGGTCCAATTGTAATTGGGCAGGCCTGTGAGTTCGATTATTCTGGCGCCCAAGCCTGTAAAGCATTACGCGAGGAAGGCTATCGCGTCATTTTGGTGAACTCTAATCCAGCGACCATAATGACTGATCCTAATATGGCTGATGCCACTTACATTGAGCCTGTCACATGGCAAGCGGTGAGCAAGGTTATTGAGGCAGAGCGCCCTGATGCTATTTTACCAACTATGGGCGGACAGACAGCGTTGAACTGTGCGTTAGATCTTGAGCGTCATGGTGTTTTAGAAAAATTTGGCGTTGAAATGATCGGTGCTGATAGCGAAGCTATTAACAAAGCAGAAGATCGCGATTTATTCCGTGCAGCGATGAAGAAGATTGGCTTAGATATGCCAAAATCAGCCATTGCTCATAATATGGAAGAATCGATTGAAGCTCAGAAGCAATTTGGTTATCCCGTTATTATTCGTCCATCTTTCACAATGGGTGGTAGTGGTGGTGGTATTGCTTATAACCAAGAAGACTTTATTGATATTTGTCAGCGAGGTTTATATCTTAGCCCTACATCTGAACTATTGATCGAAGAATCAATTATCGGTTGGAAAGAATACGAAATGGAAGTGGTGCGAGATCGTAAAGATAATTGCATTATTATCTGTTCGATTGAAAACTTTGACCCTATGGGTGTTCATACCGGCGATTCAATCACCGTTGCACCCGCTCAAACACTGACCGATAAAGAATATCAAATTATGCGTAATGCTTCTTTGGAAGTATTACGTGAAATTGGTGTCGATACCGGTGGTTCTAACGTGCAATTTGCGGTTCAGCCAGAAACAGGTCGGTTAATTATTATCGAGATGAATCCACGTGTGTCACGTTCATCAGCATTAGCGTCAAAAGCAACCGGTTTCCCAATTGCTAAAGTAGCTGCAAAATTGGCGGTAGGTTACACCCTAGATGAATTGCAAAATGACATTACGGGCGGCACAACACCTGCTTCATTCGAGCCAGCGATTGACTATGTTGTTACTAAAATTCCTCGTTTTACGTTTGAGAAATTCCCTCAAGCTGATAATCGTTTAAGCACACAAATGAAATCAGTCGGCGAAGTGATGGCGATTGGTCGTAGCTTCCAAGAATCATTACAAAAAGCACTACGTGGTTTAGAAATTGATCGTGATGGTTTGACTGAAATTATCGATTTAGAAGCTCCTGATGTCGCAGATACATTACGTCGCGAATTACGCCTGCCAGGATCAGATCGGCTTTGGTATGTGGCTGATGCCTTCCGTTACGGTTTTAGTTATGACGAAATTCAGCAACTAACGAAAATTGATCCGTGGTTCTTGGTGCAAGTTCAAGAGTTGGTGGAAATTGAAAATGGCCTGAAAGAACAATCATTGGCATCACTTGATGAATTGAAGATGCGGGCATTGAAACGCAAAGGTTTCTCTGATTCTCGCATGGCAAAATTGTTACAAAAAACTGAAAAACAAGTACGCAAACATCGTCATGACCTCAATGTACGTCCCGTATATAAACGTGTTGATACTTGTGCTGCTGAGTTTGCTAGTGATACTGCTTATATGTATTCAACTTATGAGCAAGAATGTGAAGCCAATCCTACTGATCGCGAAAAAATCATGATCTTGGGTGGTGGACCCAACCGTATTGGTCAAGGTATTGAATTTGATTACTGTTGTGTTCATGCGGCATTAGCTTTGCGTGAAGATGGTTATGAAACCATCATGGTTAACTGTAATCCTGAAACCGTATCGACTGATTATGATACGTCTGATCGATTGTATTTCGAATCAGTGACCTTAGAAGATGTGCTTGAAATTGTCGATTTAGAAAAGCCAAAAGGCGTAATCGTTCAATATGGTGGACAAACGCCGCTTAAATTAGCGCGTGCACTTGAAGCTGCTGGTGTGCCGATTATAGGTACGTCGCCTGATGCTATTGATCATGCAGAAGATCGTGAGCGCTTCCAGCAAATGGTTGAGAAGCTAAACCTCTTGCAACCGCCAAATCGCTTAGCTTTTTCAGTTGATACTGCTGTAGTTTTAGCATCTGAAATTGGTTATCCGCTGGTGGTACGTCCTTCATATGTATTGGGCGGTCGTGGCATGGAAATTGTTTATAACGAAGAAGAATTGAGTCGTTATATGAAAACGGCCATTTCGGTTTCAAATGATTCCCCCGTTTTACTTGATCGTTTCCTTGATGATGCAATTGAAGTCGATGTTGATGCCATTTGTGACGGTAACGACGTGTTGATCGGTGGCATAATGGAACATATCGAGCAAGCAGGTGTACATTCAGGAGACTCAGCGTGTGCATTACCAACCTATAGCTTGAGCGAAGACGTTAAAGATCGTATGCGCGAGCAAGTTCGTCAAATGGCCTTAGAATTGGGTGTGGTTGGTTTAATGAATACCCAATTTGCGGTGCAAGGTGACAAAATCTTCATCCTTGAAGTTAACCCGCGCGCTTCTCGTACTGTGCCTTATGTATCAAAAGCGATTGGTGTGCCTTTAGCCAAAGTAGCTGCGCGTTGTATGGCTGGACGTAGTTTGGCTGAGCAGGGAGTGACTAAAGAAGTTATTCCTAAATACTTCTCAGTGAAAGAAGCTGTTTTCCCGTTCATTAAATTCCAAGGTGTTGATCCGATCTTAGGCCCAGAAATGAAATCAACGGGTGAAGTAATGGGCGTAGGTCGAACATTTGGCGAAGCCTTTGCAAAATCACAGTTAGCGGCCAGTGTTTCATTGCCAACAGGTGGTAAGGCATTCATTAGTGTACGTGAAGTGGATAAAGCGACTATTGTTGATATAGCTAAAGATTTAAGCGCTTTAGGATTCTCAATATTGGCAACCCGTGGTACTCAAGCAGTATTGAATGCTGCTGGTGTTGACTGTGAGCGAGTCAATAAAGTGGCCGAAGGTCAACCGCATATCGTTGATATGATTAAAAATGACGAAATTAACTTGATTGTAAACACGACTGAAGGTCGTCAATCTGTTGCCGATTCACGTGAAATACGTCGTGCGGCATTACAACATCAAGTAAATTACACGACAACATTGGCTGCCGCGCGAGCGACATGCCAAGCATTAAATAGTAAAGATAATGGCTCAGTTAATTGCTTGCAGTCATTACATGGAGAATTAAACTAATGGCAGTACCTATTACATTACTTGGTTCAGACGAGTTAAAAGATGAGTTGCAACATTTAAAATATAAAGCTAGACCTGAAGTCGTGGCGGCTATTTCTGAAGCGCGTGCTCATGGTGATTTGAAAGAAAATGCCGAATATCATGCGGCTAAAGAACAGCAAAGTTTTATCGAAGGTCGAATCCAAGAACTAGAAGGCGTGTTGTCTAACGCGCACATTATCGATCCAGCGGGATTACCGCGTGATGGTCGTGTGGTATTTGGCGTTACTGTCGCCTTATTGAACATTGATAACGATGATGAAGTGACTTATCAAATTGTCGGCGACTATGAATCGGACATAAAGAAAAATCGTATCTCTATTTCTTCTCCTATCGCCCGAGCATTAATTGGCAAGGAAGTAGATGATATCGCCATAGTTAAAGCGCCTAGTGGCGCAATTGAATATGAGATCGTTTCTATTCGCTATGAGGTATAAATAACCAGATGATATCTAGTTTATTGGGTGAGCGTTTATTACTAACATTATGGGTGGGGAGTCTTTTAACCATAGGTTATATTGCTGTTCCAATGGCATTTGCGAACTTAGGTGATGTGACTTTAGCGGGCAATTACGCCGGCCACTTATTTTCTGCGGTGAATATATTAGGTTTAGGGTGTGGCACGATTTTGCTTATCACTAAAGTTGTTATTTACGGTAAGCAGACAATAGGCTTTTGGCGTTTCTGGGTTGTGTTAGCGATGGTGATAGTAACGCTCATTTTTAATTTTTATTTACTGCCTGAACTCGAAGTCGTCAAACACCTTATCCATATGGGCGATAATTCTGTTGTAGGACGATTTGATTTACTGCATTCAGTGAGTCAAAATCTTTATATAATTCTAAGCATATTAGGATTGGCATTAGTGGTTAGCTCAGATAAACAAACTAATGAAATAAGGACTTAAGTCATATGGCTAGAAGTAAATCCAGTAATGATTGGATGAAAGAGCATTTTGATGACCATTACGTCAAAATGGCTCAAAAAGCAGGTTATCGATCGCGAGCAACGTTTAAATTAGAAGAAATAGATAAAAAAGATAAGTTAATTCATCCAAAAATGGCCGTGGTAGATCTAGGATCTGCCCCTGGAGGTTGGTCTGATTATGCGCTTCGCAAGATGAATGAAAAGGGAACGGTTGTCGCTTTAGATATATTACCGATGACGCCATTAACGGGTGTTCACTTTATTCAAGGTGATTTTCGTGAAGATTCTGTGCTGGAGGAACTGACGGTCGTATTAAATGGTCAACAAATAGACCTTGTATTATCAGATATGGCCCCCAATATAACAGGTGTAGATTCTATTGATCAGCCTTGCAGTATGCATTTAGTTGAACTTGCGTTAGATTTTGCTTTGACCAATTTAAGTCAGCAAGGTACTTTCCTAGTAAAAGTATTTCAGGGTGAAGGCTTTGATGCCTATCTCAAAGCGATGCGAGATAGCTTCAAAAAAGTGGTTACAAGAAAACCAGATGCATCACGACCACGGAGTCGAGAAGTTTATTTACTTGGCCGTGGCCTAAAATAATTAAAGTTACAGAGGTAACAAACATTGAATGACATGATGAAAAATATCGTTTTATGGGTCGTCATCGCCATGGTGCTGATGTCGGTGTTCAATAACTTTGGACCCCAAAAAGTCAAACAAGACGAAATCGATTATTCCACTTTCATATCCGATGTGAAAAATGGCGCAGTATCAGCGGTCGATATTCAGGGTAAAACCATTACAGGTAAAATGACTGATGGTAGTGAGTTTACAACTTACAGCCCAGATTATGATGCTGGTTTAATGGGTGACTTACTGAATAATGGCGTAAGTATTCAAGCTAAACCAGCTGAACAAACTGGCCTATTAATGCAGATTTTCATTTCATGGTTCCCAATGTTATTACTGATTGGTGTGTGGATTTTCTTCATGCGTCAAATGCAAGGTGGTGGCGGTGGCAAAAACCCTATGTCTTTTGGTAAAAGCAAAGCCAAAATGCTGAATGAAGATCAAGTTAAAGTGACCTTTAAAGATGTCGCTGGCGTTGAAGAAGCCAAAGAAGAAGTAAGTGAATTAGTTGAATTCTTGCGTGAGCCTGCCAAATTCCAAAAATTAGGCGGTAAAATTCCACGTGGTATTTTAATGGTTGGTTCACCGGGAACCGGTAAAACACTGCTCGCTAAAGCGATTGCTGGTGAAGCTAAAGTACCTTTCTTTACTATTTCTGGTTCAGACTTTGTTGAAATGTTTGTAGGTGTTGGTGCATCTCGTGTGCGTGATATGTTTGAGCAAGCGAAGAAACATGCACCTTGCATTATCTTTATCGATGAAATCGATGCCGTGGGTCGCCATCGTGGTGCCGGTGTCGGTGGTGGTAATGATGAGCGCGAACAAACATTAAACCAATTATTAGTAGAAATGGATGGATTTGAAGGCAATGAAGGCGTTATTGTTATTGCGGCAACTAACCGTCCAGACGTTTTAGATCCTGCTTTATTACGTCCAGGTCGTTTTGATCGCCAAGTTGTCGTGCCATTGCCAGATATTCGTGGTCGCGAACAAATATTGAATGTACATCTTAGTAAAGTACCAGCAGCTGATGATGTGAAAGCAGCATTAATAGCGCGTGGTACACCAGGTTTTTCAGGTGCTGATTTAGCTAACTTAGTTAATGAAGCTGCTTTATTTGCGGCTAGAACGAATAAACGTTTAGTCGAAATGGAAGACATGGAAAAAGCCAAAGATAAAATCATGATGGGTGCTGAACGTCGCTCTATGGTCATGAACGAAAAAGAAAAAGAAATGACCGCATATCATGAAGCAGGCCATGCGATTGTAGGTCGAATCGTGCCCAATCATGATCCTGTTTATAAAGTCAGCATCATTCCCCGTGGTAGAGCATTGGGTGTGACAATGTTCTTACCTACAGAAGACAAGTACAGTAATAGTAAAGAGCAGTTAGAAAGCCAAATTTCAACTTTATATGGTGGTCGTATTGCTGAAGAACTTATTTATGGTAAAGAAGCCGTCACGACAGGTGCGTCTAACGATATCCAACGTGCGACAAAATTAGCACACGATATGGTTACTAAGTGGGGTCTATCTGACAATATGGGACCTATGTCTTATGACGAAGATGAAGGAGAAGTATTCTTAGGCCGTAGCGTAACCCAGCATAAAACTGTGTCAGATCTAACCGCTAAAGCGATTGATGAAGATATTCGTACATTGATTAACCGTAATTACCAACGTGCTGAAAAAATCTTGACGGAAAATCTCGACAAATTACACACCATGACGGCGTTATTAGTTAAATATGAAACGATTGATAGTAATCAGATTGATGCAATTATGGAAGGTCGTGAACCAGGTGCGCCGAAAGATTGGACGGATACTCCTTCAACGCCAAATGAAGATTCTTCATCGTCTGATTCTGAAACTTCTGGGAAACCTGCAGATCAATTACATTAGGATCTATCAATGATTCTAAACTGTGCAGGCAAACCGTTAGATTTAACTCATCCTCAGGTGATGGGGATTTTAAATGTTACGCCAGATTCTTTTTCAGATGGTGGCGAATTTGTAGCAACAGATGCCGCCTTAGCTCAGGCTAGAAAAATGGTGGCGGATGGTGCTGGGATAATTGATGTTGGAGGCGAGTCGACACGGCCAGGTGCCGTGCTGGTATCGGTAGAAGAAGAAATTGCACGTGTGGTACCTGTGATTCAGGCTATTCGCAGTGAGCTTGATATTCCAATTTCGATCGATACCAGTAAACCTGGAGTCATGCGTGCGGCGATTAAAGCAGGCGCTGGGCTGATTAATGATGTATGTGCCTTGCAAGTTGAAGGTGCAATGCAAGCGGCTGTTGATTGCAACGTTCCGGTCTGTTTGATGCATAGTCAAGGCAATCCCCAAACGATGCAAAATAATCCTCAATATGATGATGTAGTTACTGATGTAATTGCATTTTTATTGGAACGTGCGATAGCGTGTGAGCAAGTAGGCATCGCTCGAGATTTATTAATTCTTGACCCTGGTTTTGGTTTTGGCAAACGAGCCACTCACAATCTGTTATTAATGAAACATCTGTCTAAACTAATCGAGCTAGGTTTACCTGTATTGGTGGGTGTTTCCCGTAAATCTATGATTGGCAACTCATTAAAAGTATCCGTTGAAGAACGTTTAGCGGCTAGTTTATCGTTGGCGGCAATATCAGTATGGCAGGGTGCAAAGATTATTCGTAGCCATGATGTGCTTGAAACAGTACAAGCCATAATGATGTGTGATCATGTAATGAAGGTGAAAGGTATTGAGTGAACAAATAAGACGTTATTTTGGAACCGATGGTATTCGTGGTCGAGTTGGTGATGGTTCCATCACACCTGAATTTGTACTTAAGTTAGGTTGGGCAATAGGACATGTCTTTGCCAAAGAACACAGAAGCAAAGTACTTATAGGTAAGGATACCCGTATTTCTGGCTATATGTTCGAATCAGCACTACAAGCGGGGCTGTCTGCTGCCGGTGTTGATGTCTATTTATTGGGTCCAATGCCTACTCCTGCGGTTGCTTATCTAACACGCACATTTCATGCCCAAGCAGGTATTGTTATCAGCGCGTCACATAACCCTTATCAAGATAACGGTATTAAGTTTTTCTCCGGTGAAGGTACAAAATTACCTGAATCTATAGAGTTAGAAATTGAAGCCATGATGGATCAGCCGTTGGTGACAGTTGACTCGGCCCTACTTGGTAAAGCACATCGTGTTGATGATGCAGCTGGACGTTATATTGAGTTTTGTAAAAGCACGGTATCTTCAAAATTAGATTTTTCTAATCTGAAGCTAGTCGTTGATTGTGCCCATGGCGCGACGTATCACATTGCACCAAATGTTTTCAGAGAACTTGGTGCTGAAGTGGTAGTGATGGGCGCAGAGCCTAATGGCCTTAATATTAATAAAAATTGTGGGTCAACTGAGCCTAGACTACTTCAGGCCGCTGTACTTGAAAATAAAGCTGATCTGGGTATAGCCTTAGATGGCGATGGTGACCGTTTAATTATGGTTGATCACCGTGGTGAATTGGTCGACGGTGATGAACTCTTATTTGTTATTGCCCGAGCTCAACAGCGAGCTGGCAATAAACACCCCGTCATAGTCGGAACATTAATGTCCAACTTAGGCTTAGAGCAGGCCTTAGAGTCCTATAATATGGCATTACACCGTGCAAAAGTCGGTGATCGCTATGTTATGGAAATGTTGAAAGAAACTGGCGCGACAGTCGGTGGTGAAGCATCAGGCCATATTATTTGTTTGGATAAAACAACGACAGGTGACGGCATTGTTGCTGCGTTGCAAGTTTTAGCTGAAATCCAGGAAACAGGTATTACATTGCATGAGCTACGATCTGCTGTTACTAAGTTCCCGCAGCGATTAATCAATGTACGTATTAATAAAATGGTTAATCTGTCTGACCATGATGAAGTGAATGCTGCCATCAAAGCGGTTGAGGATAAATTAGGTAATAATGGTCGAGTTTTATTACGAGCATCAGGAACTGAGCCTGTTATACGAGTAATGGTTGAAGGACGTGATGCGGCATTAATTAATCAATTGGCAATCGAGCTAGCTGGTGTGATTGAAGCCTTGCTTTAGCAAAAAATTAAGACAGTTTGAATGTGAACTAATCTAGATTGCTTAGCTTTGTCACCACTTGTATGTACGATTTTACAAGGTGATATAAGCTGAAGCATTGTTATTTTAGCATTAGATATTTGTTTATTGATTTATTAGAAGTGAGTCAGTAACCTCGAACGTTAAATACAGTTAATAGGATGTTATCAGTGCGTAAACCGTTAGTTGCTGGAAATTGGAAAATGAACGGCACTAGTGCCAAGAATGTACTATTACTCGATGGAATTTTAGCTCAGAAAGATAAATTTTCTTCTGTTAATGTAGCGATATTTCCTCCTGCTGTTTACTTACATCAAGTACAAATGGCATTACAGAGCTCAGGCTTATCTTGGGGAACACAAAACTTGTCTCAATTCAGGCAAGGTGCTTATACTGGTGAAATATCTGCAGCCATGTTGAAAGATTTTGGCTGTAAATACGTTTTGATTGGTCATTCAGAGCGTCGTTGCCTTTATGCTGAATTAGATTTAGACCAATTAGTACTCGACCATATCGTTGCCGACAAAATTGATATGGCACTTACTGAAGGTGTAACGCCTATTATTTGCATTGGCGAAAGCCCAGAAGAACACGCAAAAGGACAAACAGAAGAAGTCATCGCACGGTTAATGGATATTGTGATAAACCAAAGCGGCGTTAAAGCATTGGCGCAGACTGTGTTGGCTTATGAGCCCGTATGGGCGATTGGTACAGGAAAATCTGCAACACCTGAATGGGCGCAAGAAGTGCATTCTTTCATGCGTGAACGTGTTGCTAAACATGATCGAGCTACGGCCGAATCATTACAAATACTTTACGGAGGCAGCGTTAAAGGAGATAATGCCGCACCGTTATTTTCAATGCCTGATATTGATGGCGGACTTGTTGGTGGTGCATCGTTAGATGCAGATGAGTTCGTGAAAATTTGTCAGGCTGCATGTAGTTAGCATTTAGGTTTAAAAAATGGATTCAATAATTCTTGTTGTACATATTGTAGTTTCACTCTCATTAGTTGGGTTGATCCTTATTCAACACGGCAAAGGGGCTGATGCTGGTGCCGCAGCTTTAGGTGGTGGCGGTGGAGCCTCATCAAGCGTGTTTGGTAGTCAAGGTTCTACATCATTTCTATCAAGAAGTAGTGCTGTCCTAGCAACTGTTTTCTTTATAACTAGTCTTACACTGGCTTATTTTTCTGGTAAAACGGATGGTGTTGATAGTATTACCAAAACAGCTATTACAGAAACCGTTAAAGACGCTCCACCTGCTGATCTACCAGATTTACCATAAGTAGAGAGTCAGACAAAAAAACAGCCGATGTGGTGAAATTGGTAGACACGCCATCTTGAGGGGGTGGTGGACGTAGTCCATGGCGGTTCGAGTCCGCCCATCGGCACCATACTTAAAAGCCTTGTGTAGCGAGGCTTTACATAAAATTATCTTTCAGATATCAGACTTTTCTAAAAGACAATTCTTAAAACTTTCTAAATATATTCTAAAAATGATTACTGATTTATAGCCATTTCTACAGTGGTCCAGTCATGACCATCAAGATAATGCTGGGTCATTTTTTCACTCGCTGATCGACATGGAGAGCGAAGCGAGGTCGATTAGTCGCCAGTAGGCAACGCGTTTTTGCATTTTCGTAATAGAGAGCGTTAGCGAACAGTGGAGAATAATGTTAGAAAAGGCTTTTTGTTGCCGTAGAGTCATTGT
>JAGXHJ010000092.1 GCA_024636315.1 Methylophaga sp. | reverse complement strand
CGCGGATTGCTCTACAGAGCAATGTGCAAGTCGACATGGACGCAGGACGGCTGGTGAATTATTAACCGTCACGTACTCCTCAGCAAAAAGGGCGACTTGGATGTCCCGTTTTTGTATCCTGGGGATCGTGACTCGCTTGATGATGGATTACTACTCGCTATGGCAGGTGACTTGCCTGTTCATTCCTGTATGGGACTGCCGCTCTATTCAGACCAGAAACTGATAGGTTTAGTCACCATCGATAGTTTACAAGCGCAAGCATTTAACAATATAAATAGTAAAACCTTAGAATTAATTGCCGCTTTATCGTCAGCTACATTAAAAACGGCACTTGAATTCAAAAAGTTAGAGATGAGCGCACAACATGCACAGGAACTGGTGCAAGAACTAACAGAAGAAGCCTTGTTGAAAGATGGCGGAGAGCTTATCGGTCAGAGTGCGCCGATGTTGGCATTAAAAAATGAGATTCAACTTGTCGCTGGCTCTGACTATACCGTTTTAATTGTAGGCGATACAGGCGTGGGTAAGGAGTTAGTTGCCCGTAAAGTACACCAAATGTCAGGGCTTAAAGATAAATCTTTGGTACATATTAATTGTGCATCTTTGACTGAGACACTGGCCGAAGCTGAATTATTTGGACATACTAAAGGTGCATTTACCGGTGCAGAAAAATCAAGACCAGGTAAGTTTCAACTTGCTAATGGTGGTAGTTTATTTCTCGATGAAGTCGGTGAACTTCCGTTATCTGTGCAAAGTAAATTATTACGCGTGTTACAAAGTGGTGAGATTCAGCCACTTGGACAAGACCATATTGAACATGTAAAAGTAAGGGTCATAGCTGCTACTAACCGAGATTTAGAGGAGGAGGTTAGAAAGGGGCGGTTTAGAGCTGATTTGTATCATCGTCTTTCAGTATATCCACTGAAAGTGCCAAGGTTAAATGAGCGAGACAATGATGCTTTATTACTGGCTGGCTACTTTCTAGAAAAGACCAGTAGAAAATTAGGGATCAGACAACTTAAACTTTCTAAAGATGCTGAGATGGCGTTAACGGATTATTCATGGCCAGGTAATGTACGAGAACTTGAGCATGTCATCAGTAGAGCGTCACTCAAAGCTAAGGCCACTGCTGATAAAAACGGCATCATTTCACTCGATAAACACTTTTTGGAATTACCTGATAAAAGCTTAATTGCTTCTGCTGAAAACACTGGTCAAGCTAGTCAAAATGAGGCAATACAGACACTAGATTTAAATGAGGCAACACAAACATTTCAACGCCATTGTATTGTCCGTGCCTATGAACAAGCGCAAGGAAACTGGAGTGAAGCCGCTCGCAACCTGAACATTGATAGAGCTAATCTTATGCGTATGGCGAAACGACTGGGTATTTCTGTTAAAAAAACGCTGCATAGTTAATCGTAATGCAGGCATCAAAGCATATGCATAAAACGGCCTGTGTTGCTAAAAGTTCTGCTTAGTCCTTAGTTACCGTTTGAATTATGGCTGGACTTATGAGATAGTCCAACTCATGAAATCACCTTTCCTGATCCTCTTTCTTATAATGAACTTGCTGACCATTAACATGGTTTCGGCGAGTAGTACCTATGATGAGAAAGTAACAGAGTCACACTTTGTTTCAGATCAACATGATGATTTAGCACCAGCAGATACTGACCATGATGAATCTGCGTGCAATCATTTTTGCCATATTTCTTCACATATGGTGGGGCTTGTTAGTCAAATAATAACGCCCTTTGTTATTCGCGGTCCTGTTTTATACTTCGCGTCTACTAAACAATTTCACTCATTCATTCACACGCCACCATCACAACCCCCTAAAGCCTGATCTAAATTTCAAAAACACGTTGTTGTGAGTTTTTCACAATGCGTTTCGGTTTGTAAGTTTTATCAGGAAAATTCCATGAATATTTTAAATTCTCGGCAGCTTGCTGTACGAGTATCTTTAGTAAGTTTAACGTTGCTCGTTAATACTGTATCGCCAGTACTAATCGCTGAGACCTCTCCTCAGGAACACTCACCCGTTTCAGGTCTCGATGTACACCAAGATAATAATGATGAACATCAAGAAGGCGTTGTTAGCTTAACAGCTGAACAATTGAAAATAGCCGGCATTATTGTGGAGCCCTTACAGCTACAACAAATTCACTCCTTTATTAATGCACCTGGTGAAGCAACATTTAATAGTTATAAAACAGCAGTTATTAGTCCAAGAATCAGTGCTCAACTTATTAAACAACATGTTGTGTTAGGCGAGTCAGTGCGTAAGGGGCAGGTCATAGTGACATTGTCTAGTGTAGATATGGCAGAGGCTCAAGCTAAGGTGATAATGACCTACCTAGATTGGACGCGAATTAAATCTTTAGGCAAAAAGATCATCGCAGAACAACGCTATTTAGAAGCACAAATTGATTGGGAGTTAGCAAAAGCTAAAGCCATCGCTTATGGAATGACAGAAGATCAAATCACTAGCTTGGTCAAAAGTAACAATTTCTCTCGAGCCAATGGTCGTTTCGATTTAGTGGCACTTATAGATGGCACTATATTAAAAGAAGAGCACCTTATTGGTCAGCAAATCGAGCCGGGGCAAGAACTTAACGTGATAACTGATGAATCTAGTATGTGGGTGATAGCTAATGTTGCACCAGATATTGCTAGTGAAATAAGTGTTGGTAATAAAGCCAGTGTGCAATGGGGTAATAACAGTTACCCTGCGACCGTTTCGCAAATTTATCATAATCTTGATGAGGTTACACGTACATCGCGCATTCGCCTTGACGTAGAAAATGACAAGGATGTATTGCATTCAGGCTTATTTGTTGACACCCAAATCGAAGCCTCAAATCAGACAAAGGTGTTACTTGTTCCTGAATCTGCCGTGCTTCGAAGTGCTGACGGTGACTGGCAAGTATTTGTAGAACAAGACGAAGTGGGGAAGTTTAAAGGGGTCGAGGTTAAGGTAATAGATACTCGTAATGGTAAGGCGACTATAGAGGGTCTAGAAGTTGGCACTGCTGTCGTTGTTGAAGGTGCTTTTTTCGTTCAATCAGAATTGGCGAAAAGTGGCTTTGAAATTCACAACCATTAAAGGGATTTATAACTATGTTAAATAAACTGATCGAAATATCAGTCCATAATCGTTTGTTTGTTGTGTTGGCTTTAATAGCCACCTTATTCGGTGCTGGCCTGATTTTACCCAAACTTAACCTAGATGCATTTCCCGATGTTTCTAATATTCAAGTTTCTATTAACACCGTAGCTGAAGGTCTGGCCGCAGAGGAAGTAGAGCAATTGATAACCTTTCCTGTTGAGGCGGTGATGTATAGCTTGCCTGATGTCGAAGAGGTTCGTTCCATTTCTAAAACAGGCCTGTCAATGGTGACGGTTGTTTTCAAAGAAGGTACCGACATTTATTTTGCTCGGCAATTGGTCTTTGAGCGTTTACAAGCAGCAAAAGAAGAAGTACCCAATGGCATCGGCACACCTGAAATGGCGCCCAATATTTCAGGTTTAAGTATGGTATATCAATATATTATTCGAGCTGACGACCCAGAAAAATATGACATCATGGCTCTACGTAGCCTTAATGACTGGGTTGTTAAATTACTACTAATGCCTGTTGATGGTGTGACTGAAGTATTGTCTTTTGGTGGCGAAGTACGCCAGTATCAAGTACAGGTCGATCCTAAAAAACTACTGGCTTATGACATTAGTATTAATGATATATCAGTCGCCATAGAAGCGGGAAACCGTAATGCCGGTGGCTGGTATATGGAACGAGGTCAAGAGCAACTAGTGATTCGTGGTGTTGGCTGGCTTCGCTCTAATGAAGATGGTCTACGTGATATTGGCAATATTCCATTAAAACAGGACGATGGTATTGTTGTTCATGTTAATGATGTAGCAACAGTGGAATATGGTGCTGAAATTCGTCAAGGGGCGGTTACTTTATCTCGTCGCGATGCCCAAGGTGATCCAGAGTCATTGGGTGAAGTGATGACGGGTGTTGTTTTAAAACGCATGGGTGCAAATACCAAATTAACGATCGATGGCATTAAATCTCGTCTTCCTTTAATACAGCAAGCACTTCCAGATGGCGTCATAATTGATACTGTTTATGACCAATCTAATTTAGTTGAGCAAGCGGTCTCCACGGTCAGTAAGGCATTGTTAGAAGCGTTTGTACTTATCGTGGTTATATTATTGATTTTCTTGATGAATATACGTGCAACACTATTGGTTTTATTATCGATACCGCTTTCAATTGGCCTGGCCTTAATGCTGATGGCATATTGGGATATTTCTGCTAATCTGATGTCACTAGGGGGGTTGGCAATAGCTATTGGTATGATGGTTGATGGCTCGGTAGTAATGATGGAACATATTTTCAGCCATCTTACTCACCCAGACAAGCAACATGAAAATGGTGAAGATAAGCACGCAGCTGAACAGGACCTGATTCGAAATCCCGCCGCGATGCCATTACGAATTATGGAAGCGGCTAAAGAAGTAGGGCGCCCTGTGTTTTTTGCCGTAATGATTATCACTATTGTATTTGCTCCATTATTTGCTTTGGAAGGGGTAGAAGGAAAGTTATTTCAACCAATGGCTATTTCCATAGTATTGGCCATGTTGGCATCGTTGTTTGTAGCACTGATGGTTGTACCCGCCATGGCATCCTATTTGTTTCGCAAAGGAGTCAAAGAGAAACACAATCCCATCGTGTATCCCATTGAGCAAATTTATCGCCGCTTACTTAAATTTTCTCTAGCTCATAAATTAACGATGGTCGTTACTGCCATAACCTTATTTCTAGGATCTTTATATTTGATACCGCTACTTGGAACGGAATTTGTGCCAGAACTAGAAGAAGGTACCATCAATGTTCGGGTCACACTCGCACCTTCATCTAGTTTAGATAATGCACTGCAAGTGGCAGGAAAAATGGAAGCCACTTTAATGACATTCCCAGAAGTAGATTATGCAACAAGCCGCGTCGGCCGAGCAGAAATTGGCGGTGATCCTGAACCGGTTTCTAATATAGAAATTTATGTCGGATTAAAACCAGTTAATGAATGGACTAGTGCCCATGATCGCAAACAATTACAGGCATTAATGCAAGAAAAAATGTCAGTTATGCCGGGACTATTATTTTCATTTTCTCAACCTATTGCCACGCGTGTTGATGAATTATTATCAGGTACTAAGGCTGAACTTGCGATTAAATTATTTGGACCAGATCTAAGCACATTAGCTGAAAAAGGCAGTGAAATAGAACAACTTGTTAAAACGATAGAAGGTAGCGTGGGCATTGCGCTGGAACCTATTGAAGGCGAAGCACAATTAGTTATTCGTCCCGATCGTGATCGACTTGCTCGCCATGGTATTCCAATGTCACAAGTTATGAGTTTGGTTGGCGAAGCGATAGGTGGCCAAATGGCTGGTCAGGTGATTAATGGTAATGAACGCTACGATATTTATGTGCGCCTGGCTAAACAATACCGTGAAGATATTCAGGCCATTAAAGAACTGATCCTTCACTCAGCTACAGGTGCTTGGGTAAGGCTGGGTGATGTTGCAACAGTCGCTATTGAATCAGGACCACCGCAAATAAGACGTGATGATGTTCAGCGTCGTGTAGTGATTCAGGCTAATGTTACGGGTCGCGATATGGGCGGTTATGTATCAGAAATAAATCAACGAATTCAGAGTGATATTGAATTACCAGCTGGGTATTCAGTCGTCTACGGCGGTCAGTTTGAAAATCAACAACGTGCACAAGCACGATTAATGATTGTTGTGCCAATATCGTTAGGTTTGATATTTCTATTACTTTACTTTGCTTTTAATTCAGTCGGACAAGCTTTATTAATTATGTTGAATGTACCACTAGCCTTAATCGGCGGCATAGTGGCCTTATTTATCTCTGAGCAATATTTATCGGTACCAAGCTCTATAGGTTTCATTGCCTTATTTGGTGTGGCGGTACTTAACGGTGTGGTGATGGTGAATGCGATAAATCAACGCTTTGAAGGAGGGCTTGATATTAAACGCTCGATATTCGAAGGTGCTCTATCTCGATTGCGTCCCGTATTGATGACCGCTTCCATTGCAGCTTTAGGGCTTATTCCTATGTTGTTAGCAACAGGTATCGGTTCTGAAATTCAACGGCCTTTAGCTACTGTTGTGGTTGGTGGTTTGGTCAGTGCAACCTTGTTAACGTTATTTATTGTGCCCGTTTTGTATGAGTATTTTTCAAAACGAAAATACTTAGATTAGTAGCATAAAATCCCCGGTTCTTACGAGACGGGGCGAGGGCGATTACATAGCAAATTACATTTAAACTAGGGGTTTTATTTATGGTTGTGCAAAAATAACTAAACAAACCATAGTGAATAGTTATTTCGGCGATAGGCGCGTTGTTTATTAATTAACCGATAGGGAAAATACAATGAAACTGCTTTTAGTTGGTGCAACGGGGTTAGTAGGTAGCCATGTTTTAGAACTGGGTTTAAGCAATGATCGCATCAGTAAAGTCGTGGTGTTGACCCGAAGTGCTATTACTCCAAATCCAAAACTAGAAATTATCCAGACCGATTTTGATGATTTACCTAAATCTGCAAATTGGTGGCAAGTAGATTCAGTGATCTGCACATTGGGCACCACCATGCGTAAAGCTAAGACCAAAGCGCAATTCAGGCGCGTCGACTATGATTATCCACTCGCTGTGGCCACTATTGCCCATCAGTATAACGCATCGTCATTTGTATTGAACTCATCAATGGGTGCCAATATATCATCACACTTTTTTTATAATCAAGTGAAAGGTGATATTGAAGCTGCTGTTGCTAAACTTAATTTCCCCCGCTGATCGACATGGAGAGCGAAGCGAGGTCGATTAGTCGCCAGTAGGCAACGCGTTTTTGCATTTTCGTAATAGAGAGCGTTAGCGAACAGTGGAGAATAATGTTAGAAAAGGCTTTTTGTTGCCGTAGAGTCAT
>JAGXHJ010000091.1 GCA_024636315.1 Methylophaga sp. | reverse complement strand
CGCCGTCATTCCCGCAGGCTTTTAGCGGGAATCTATGCCAAAATTGCTTGTTCATTGTTCTCTCAGCATGGATTCCGGCTAAAAAGACCACCGGAATGACGATAATTTTTTTATTGTATTGCTTATCCCTTAACCCGAGCTAAGGTTACTTAAAGACGTATAAAAGTTAAGCTATTTCTATCAGCGTTTCTCCTGGCGTAACCCTATCGCCTTTACTGACATAAACGGCTTTAATAGTGCCAGAAATGTTAGCCAGTAATTCGGTTTCCATCTTCATCGCCTCCATAACTAGCAAGGCTTGACCTGCTTCGACCTTGTCACCTTCCTTAACAAAGATTTCAAACACGTTGCCTGGTAGTGGCGCAGAAACATGTCCTGGTTCAGTAGCTTTTTTCCTATCGTGGCCGCCGCTGGCGCTGATATATTCATTAAGCGCTTCAAAGGTAACTTCTTCCGGCATACCATCAAGAGACAGGTAAAACTTACGTTTACCACCACCCACATCGCCAACACCGGTGATGGCAACATCGTAGCTTTCACCATGTACATCGATTTTGAACTCGGTCGCCATGGCTTCACTACCCTGCCTAACCCCATTAGCTGGCAATAATACTTCAGGCTTTAATGTGCCATCTTGGCGTTGTTGTAAAAACTCACGACCTAGCTCCGGAAACATGGCATAAGTCAGGACGTCGTCTTCAGTTAAAGCCAGCGCTCCGATTTCAGCCCTTAACTTGTTCATTTCAGGTGACAAACCATCTGCGGGACGTGAATCAAGAACCTGTTCATTACCAATGGCTTTTTTCTGTAACTGATAATTGACTGGTGCCGGTGCTTGACCATAACCGCCTTGCAGATAACGTTTCACCTCATTGGTAATGGTTTTGTAACGCTCACCAGCAAGTACATTATAGACGGCCTGAGTACCAACAATTTGTGATGTCGGGGTCACCAAAGGTGGATAACCGAGATCAGCCCTAACCCTAGGAATTTCTTCAAACACCTCTTGAATACGATCAAGTGCATTCTGTTCTTTAAGTTGATTAGCCAGATTCGACATCATGCCGCCAGGTACCTGGTTGATTTGAACGGATACATCTTCGCGAGTAAATTCACTTTCAAACTGATGATATTTCTGACGAATGTCACGGAAATAGCTAGCAATTTCACCTAAAAGCTCAAGATCCAGTCCTGTATTCCATTGCGTATTTCGTAAGGCTGCAACTTGAGATTCTGTTGCTGGATGGCTGGTACCCCAAGCAAAGGCTGATATAGCAGTATCGATACGATCAGCGCCAGCTTCAATCGCTTTCAGCTGACATTGTGCCGCTAAACCTGCCGTCGAATGACTGTGGAGAACTAAAGGCAAATCAACTTCAGCCTTAATTGCCTTGACCAAATCATAGGTCGGGTAAGGTGCCAACAGTCCTGCCATGTCTTTAATAACAATGGAATCGGCACCCATGTCACGTAAAGCCTTGGCTTGAGTAACGAATAATTCCGGCGTATGAACAGGACTAGTAGTGTAGGCAATAGTGCCCTGTGCATGTTTACCTGCTTTTTTAACTGCCGTCATAGCAGTTTCTAAATTGCGTAAATCATTGAGCGCATCGAACACTCTGAATACATCGATGCCGTTTTCTGCTGCACGAGCAACAAAAGCGCTAACCACATCATCGGCATAGTGCCGATACCCTAGCAAATTCTGACCGCGTAGCAACATCTGTAAACGTGTGTTTGGCAAAGCCTGTTTCAGTAAGCGTAGTCTTTCCCAAGGGTCTTCTTTAAGAAAACGTACGCAGGCATCAAAGGTCGCTCCACCCCAAACTTCTAGTGACCAGTAGCCCACCCTATCCAGCTTCTCACAAATTGGTAGCATGTCATCAGTTCGCATGCGAGTGGCAATCAGAGACTGATGTGCATCACGTAAAATAACGTCGGTAACTTGTATTGGTTTCATTAATTTCTCCAGCGGTAGTTAGGCTTACCAGCCTGTATGGGCTGCTATAGCAGCGGCCAATGCCAGCGCAACCGCGCTCGGATGTTGTTTATCGGAATAGTTCAGTAGTTCGGGATGGTCAGGTACAAAACTGGTATTGAATTCACCTGAACGAAAATCAGGATGATTAAGGATCTGTTTGTAATAATTGGCTGTGGTTTTAATACCATGTAAGCGCATATCATCTAGTGCTCGCTGACCTCGGTTAAGCACATCTTCCCAATCCAAAGCCCATACCACTAGTTTCAGACACATTGAGTCAAAATAGGGCGGGATTTCATAACCGGTGTATATCGCAGTATCCACTCGCACACCCGGTCCACCTGGTGCGTAATAATGGGTGATACGACCAAAACTGGGCAGAAAGTCATTTTTTGGATCTTCAGCATTAATACGAAATTGGAGTGCAAAACCACGATATTGGATATCCTGCTGACGATAGCTGAGTGTCAGACCCGCAGCAATTCGGAGTTGTTCACGCACAATATCAACACCCGTAATCTGCTCAGTAATCGTGTGTTCTACCTGAATTCGGGTATTCATTTCCATGAAATAAACTTCATTTCCGGTAAGCAAAAACTCGACCGTTCCGGCATTTTCGTAGCCAACAGCCTTTGCCGCCCTTACCGCCAAATTACCCAAATAGTCGCGTTGTTCTGGAGTAAGTTGTGGACTAGGGGCAATTTCAATCAACTTTTGGTTGCGTCGCTGAATAGAGCAATCACGTTCATATAAGTGAACCACATTGCCATGTTTATCTGCTAATATCTGCACTTCGATATGACGCGGATTAACAATACATTTTTCTAAAAACACTTCCGCAGAGCCAAAAGCCTTAGTTGCTTCAGAGATTACTCGTGGATATTGCTGGCGCAGTTCAACGGCATTATCACAACGTCTAATTCCTCGGCCACCACCACCAGATGTCGCCTTGATCATAATTGGATAGCCAAACTCATCTGCCAATGCTAAAGCTTCATTCAAGTCAGCTAAATTTCCTTCTGATCCTGGCGTTACCGGGACTCCGGCTTTTCTCATGCTGTCACGAGCAGCAGTTTTATCACCCATCCCAGCAATTACACTCGATTTTGGGCCAATAAAAGTGATGTTATTCTTTTCGCAAAGACGAGCAAACTCAGCATTTTCCGACAGAAAACCGTAACCTGGATGAATCGCATCACAGCCAGTTTCTACGGCAAGCTTCACAATTCGCAATGGATCGAGATAACCAGCTAAGGGATCTTCGCCGAGCAGAAATGATTGGTCTGCCCTTTTGACGTGTAAGCCATAACGGTCAGGTTCAGTATAAATGGCCACTGAACGTATGCCCATCTCAGCACAGGCTCGTATTATGCGTACGGCTATTTCACCCCGGTTGGCGATCAGAACTTTTTTTAGCATCGCGATACTCTCAAGTTTAATTTCTAGCAAGCTTAGAGTAAACACTACATAAAGAATAATTGATATAATTTTTATCAATGATAAGCTCTACCTTATACATGATTATAAAGGACTGTGATGCAACAAACTTTCCAGCAATTACTCAGTCGTCTTTCCTTCCGCCAACTACAGGTTTTTCAGGCTGTTTATGAGCAACAAGGTTACCGAAAAGCGGCAGATTTGCTCGGTTTAACACAGCCTGCTGTAAGTTCACAAATTCACAAGCTTGAAGAAGCCCTAGGGCTACCCTTATTCGAGTATGTTGGTCGTAAAGTCTATTGCACACGTGCGGGCGAACATGTTGCACAACGCGTGCAGAAAATGTTTGATCAGGTAGGTTATTTGCAAAGTGATTTACATAGTCTTGATGGCAGACTATCTGGCGAGTTAAGTCTCGGAGCGGTGACAACAGTGCAATCAATCGTGCCTTATTTATTGAAAGGCTTTATGGATTTGCACCCTACTGTCAACGTCAAACTTCGGATCGTCAATCGCAGTCAGGCATTGACTTTACTGGATAACAACACTGATGATTTGTTAATCATGGGTATGGTGCCAGGTGATCGTGCATTGTATTCGCTACCTTTTCTTGATAATGAACTAATACCCGTTATTTCAGCGGCGCATTCATTTAAACGTAGAAAAAAACTAACGCCACAGCAATTTCTTGATGCAAATCTATTGCTACGCGAAGCGGGTTCAGGTACTCGTCTAGCTCTGGAACAACATTGTCAGCAGCATCGCCTCACTATGAATCCTTTCATGGAAATGAGCTCTAATGAAGCCATTAAACATGGTGTAATCGCTGACATGGGTGTAGCTGTCTTGCCAAAACTCAGCATATTAGCTGAACTAAAAATCGGCAGTATTGAAACGGTATCAATTAAAGGTTTCCCATTACGACGAAGCTGGTGCTTAGTTTATCCTTCAGGCAAACATCCAACGACGGTGGCTCAAGCATTCTTAGATTATATTCAACATCATCTCAAAGATATCAACGACCACTTCAAAACCCTTGGTGGAGAGTGAAATGTAATGATTAATTAACTCCCCTTACCCCTGTCTACTTATTCGTTATCGTTATTTTATAGCATTGAAGCCAACCGAGAATATAATATGGTTGAACATCTCAGTGACTATCCATGGCCATTTTAATTATTTATAAATGTTACAGGCGGTGAAGCATGGTTATAAAACTAATCTGATCACTACTTTCGTTATCTATCTTATGGCTAACATTATCTGCAATATAAAGGCAGTCACCTTTATTCAAAGTATATTTAATTTCATTAGCAGTTATCGATAGATCATCATCCATTGCCAAAATGAATTTACTTGCATCAGTATGATATATAGCATCAGTGGTCGAACCTGCATTGAGTTGGTCATGAAATATTTCAACACAGGTATCATCGGTTATTGGTGACACTCTCTTTCTAGTATGATGCCCGTCCCCATTAAGCATGAATTGCTCAGCGACAGGGTGAAATATAACTTGATTATCATCTCTCACTCGAAACATATCGGAAAGGGAAATCCCCAATCCTTCTGCGATATTTGAAGCTGTTTTAATACTAGGCTGAATTTCCGAACGTTCAATTTTTGAAATCAGTGATTTACTAACGCCTGATCGCTCGGATAATAGTTGAAGACTAAGGCCAAGCTGTTTGCGTTTAGACTTTAAATGCTGCCTAAATAGATGATATGTATTGGCTGGCAAAACATCTCCTTATTAAGTTAAGTCAATTAGCTTACTAGAGTTTCCTAGCGCATTATGGTTCACATTATAAAACTTTATTATGATCATAATAACCTAAAATATCGAGCCAGAAATATATCCACTATATAATCCACTTGTATCATAAGGTGGAAACACACTATCCTATATCGAATACTATCGGACATACTCCGACCTTAAAGTATTACCGATACATTATAGAAAGTGAAATTTCAAGGCGTTTATTTATGACTGAATTACATAATGATTTTGAGCGAACTAGAATAAAGCAATTTACAAGCAATTATCTTGATAAAAGTATGTCTATTAAGGGCGTTCGTATGCTGGCAGTCCCTCAAGAAACAGTTAGTGAGGACTTTCATGTTGTTATTCAAAGTGAACATTCAATTTATGTTTTAATCGCTGATGGTGCTGGTCACGGTTTATCGGCGGTGATGCCGGGATTGCATTTGCCGACTATGTTTGTAGAAATGGCCCAAAAAGGGCATTCAATTCTAACGATCGCAACTAAGCTCAACGATGAACTATGTAAAGATGAACATAAAGGCTATTTTATAGCCCTCACATTAGTTCAAATAAATGAACAGAGTGATTTTATTGAAGTACTTAACTGTGGCAACCCAGCTGCTTTATTAATTAATGAAAATAGTCATATTTTACATAGGTTTGAGTCATCATCATTAGCTTGCGGTATTATCCACAACGATGACTGTCAACGTTTAACTGAGCGTATTAAGTACAATGAGGATGCTAGGTTGTATCTCTTTACGGATGGCATTCAAGATACGTTAATACAAAGTGGAAGATGTAAAAATAGTATAGAGCATGAGTCATTATATAAACGTCCACCGAGTACTTGTTTCGATACTATTGTTGCTGACGTTACAAAAGCACAATGTAATGAAAAAATAGATGATGTAACATTAATAGAGACCTTTGCACGAACCACTTTTATTAGTGCCAGATTAGCTGAAAGCTAATTTTTTGAATAAATTTAGAAAAAAGTGACGTCACACGTTCATTTTTCTCCAATTTACGGGTTATTTACCCGCTATCTCCCTT
>JAGXHJ010000090.1 GCA_024636315.1 Methylophaga sp. | reverse complement strand
GTCACCGGAGTATGAATGGCTTTATGCTCAATCTGATTGGTGGTCTTATTGCTTACTGTCTGAAAGAGAGTAAGCCAGCATTAAATCTTACGCGTGAAGAATTTGAATTATTGGTCAGACCTTAACCCGATCTCAGGTTAACTAAGAAAAAATCTTAGAATTTACGACCGATACCAATACCATATACAAATGGGTTCACATCGACGTCTACAGAGTGGCCAGATGAAAATTTAGCAGTAGTATTTATGTCAATATATTTAACATCTAAATTCACAAACCAATCGTCATTTAAAGCGACATCAACACCAGCTTGCGCTGCTAAGCCCCAAGAATCTTCCATTTTCACATCAGAAGCAGCGGCACTAATAGGACCTTTAGTGGTTTCATCAAAGAAGTAAGTGTAATTGACGCCGGCACCAACATAAGGGCGGATATTTGAATCAGGTGCAAAGTGATATTGCAATGTTAATGTTGGTGGTAATGCTTTAGCTTCAATTACTTTTCCTAAAGAGGCAGTTGTACCAGTAGCAGTAACATCATGTGATGAATAACCCAAAATCAATTCCACACCCCAATTGCGATCAACCATATAAGTGATATCTAGTTCTGGCACCGTATCAGAATCAACGGTAACGCCTGAACCGGCAACTGGCGAACCATTGAGTGAGATTAAGCCACTATCATCGTTAGGGTTAACATTGATGATGCGACCACGAACCAACCAATCACCTGCCTCATAGGCCATTGCTGGTGTTGCGATAGCTGAAAAACCTGTTGCCGCTAATAGCGCAATTGCTAATTTTGTTACTTTCATTTTTGCTTCTCCTGAAGAATAATTTAAAACAGTTCTTAATGCTTTGATAGTGATCATACGAGCTTAGTGATTAATCACATTGATCTGCATCAATAAAACGGTTGAAAATTTCCCTTTATCCTTGAGAAGCTGAAAAGGTGTTACTTTTTTTACGTTAAGGTTTGAATTTACTTTAATCTACTGCTAATTGTTAGCCACATAAACCTTTGATTTTTGCTATGTCGCGCAAGACAATTCCTTTGCCGAGAATCGTGATGAGCCCTTCTTCTTGAAAACGTGAAAATACCCGACTCACTGTTTCAACAGCTAAACCAAGATGATTGGCGATGTCTCCTCGAGACATGGTCAGGTGAAATTCTGTAGCAGAAAACCCGCGATCGCTGAAACGTTTAGAGAATGACAATAAAAAAGTGGCGAGTTTTTCATCGGCTGTTTTTTTACCGAGCAACAACATGAGACTTTTATCGCCCGATAATTCTTTGCTTAAGCGACTAAGTAGCTGAACTTGTAGTTGCGGCATGTCCTTGCCGAGTTCTTGTAATGAATCAAAAGGAAGTTCGCAAACGCTGCTGGTTTCTAAGGCTTGGGCATTTGATTGGTAAGACTCTTGATAAAGCGCATCCAAGCCAATAAATTCGCCGGGAAAATAAAAGCCAGTGACCTGCTCGCGGCCATTAGTTGCTGAAATCGTGGTTTTAAATGATCCCGAACGAACTACATATAAGGATTTAAAGGCATGTTCGGTGGTAAACAGTGCCTCGCCACGCTTATGGCTTTGACTGCGCTTGATAATTTTATCTAACTGCGCAAGGTCCTTATTATGTAGGCCTAATGGTAAACACAGCCTATACAGTGAACATTCTTGACAGGCAACTCGGTGATCATGCTCAAGCTTAGCCATATCTTTGAATAGCGGAGTCACATTGTTCATTTGTGCCATTACAAATCCTGTGTATTAGATATTAATCATCATACCGCTTCAAACCGGCCACTGAAACAGTTATTATTCCTTTTTATTTTGTAGTTCAGGAAAAACCATAATGTCTCGTATTGCAACGATTGCACGTAACACGCTGGAAACCCAAATTGAGGTGACATTAAACCTTGATGGTAGTGGTCAATTTTCTGCGGAAACGGGTGTTCCTTTTCTTGACCACATGATGGAGCAAATCGCCCGCCACGGTTTATTTGATCTGAATGTAAAAGCTAACGGCGACTTGCAGATTGATGCGCATCACACTGTGGAAGATATTGGTATCACGATTGGGCAAGCGTTAAAAAAAGCCTTAGGTGATAAAAAAGGCGTGGTTCGCTACGGCCATGCTTATGTGCCGCTAGATGAAGCGTTATCACGCGTTGTCTTAGATTTATCAGGTCGACCAGGCTTTGAGTACGGCGTTACCTTTAACCGTGACAAAATTGGCGAATTTGATGTCGATTTGTTTTATGAGTTTTTCCAAGGTTTAGTCAACCACGCTGGTCTTACCTTACATATTGATTGTTTAAAAGGCCGTAATGCGCACCATATTGCAGAAACAATCTTCAAAGCCTTTGGGCGAGCTTTACGCATGGCAGTAACATTAGATCAGCGTGCCTTAGAGCAATTGCCATCAACAAAAGGCGCGTTATAATTCGCTGATATCTTGTTTTAGCTTTATTACGTAAAATAGATTTTTTCCGCACACACTTTTTATCAGGTTATTTATGCGTCGCGTAGCAGTTATTGATTATGGCATGGGCAATTTACGCTCAGTCTCTAAAGCACTTGAAACTGTTGCGGGTGATGTGACTGTTGAAGTGACCTCAGATCCTACTCGTATTCTAACTGCCAGCCACGTCGTCTTCCCTGGTGTTGGCGCTATCCGTGATTGTGTTGCAGAATTAAAGCGCTTACAGTTAGATGATGTTATTCGAAACGTTATTAGTAATAACACACCAATATTAGGCATTTGTCTTGGTATGCAAGCGATGCTCAGTCACAGTGAAGAAAATAACGGTACAGAAGGTTTAAGTATTATTGCCGGTAATGTTCGTCATTTTGACATTAAGCCCAGCGCTAATGGTGAGCACCTAAAAGTACCGCATATGGGGTGGAACCAAGTTAATCAAACATCTGCTCACCCTTTATGGCATAACATCGAACAAGACAGTCGTTTTTATTTTGTACATAGTTATTTTGTTGATCCAGAGGATGCCACGGTAACGGCGGCAACAACGGCTTATCCTGATGCTTTCACCTCTGCTATCCACAAAGACAACGTATTTGCGGTGCAATTTCATCCAGAAAAAAGCCAACATGCTGGACTGCAATTACTTGAAAATTTTTTAAACTGGGACGGCAAGTCCTAAACCTTAATATGCTGATAAATTTGGAGAAATCTTTATGTTGTTAATCCCTGCCATTGATCTAAAAGAAGGTCACTGTGTTCGCTTGCGTCAGGGACGCATGGAAGATAATACGGTCTTTTCAGAAGACCCCCTCGCGGTAGCCCGCAGATGGGTGGAAGCTGGAGCCAAACGTTTACATATCGTCGATCTAGATGGTGCTTTTGCAGGTAAGCCTGTTAATGCCAAGGTTATCCATCAAATATGTAAAGCTTTCCCAAATCTTGAAGTACAAATTGGTGGTGGTATTCGGGATGAAGATACTATTCAAACGTATCTTGAGGCGGGCGTACGTTACGTTATCATCGGTACCAAAGCGGTCAATGCTCCTCATTTTATCGGCGATATCTGCGCAGAATTTCCAGGTCATATCATTGTCGGACTTGATGCTAAAGACGGCAAAGTGGCAATAGATGGCTGGTCCAAATTATCACATCACGATGTCACTGATATCGCCAAACGTTTTGAGCAAGATGGTGTTGAAGCTATTATTTACACCGATATTAGTCGTGATGGCATGATGCAAGGGGTTAACCTTGAATCAACGCGTGATTTAGCGCGCGCAATCAATATTCCTGTTATCGCCTCAGGAGGTGTCACTGATTATAATGATGTCAAGGCGTTATGCCATTACGAAAGCGAAGGTGTAATGGGTGCGATTGTTGGTCGTGCTATATATGAAGGTACGATTGATTTGGCTGAAGGCCAAGCGCTAGCGGATCGTCTTAATCCCCCTGCACAATTATAAATTAGGTTCACATTATGGGTCTGGCTAAACGTATTATTCCTTGTCTTGATGTTGATAATGGTCGTGTTGTTAAAGGCGTGCAGTTTGTTGATATCCGTGATGCCGGCGATCCTGTTGAAGTGGCAAAACGATACGATCTACAAGGCGCTGATGAGATTACGTTTTTAGATATCACAGCAACCCACCACAACCGAGGCACGATGGTTGAAGTTGTTGAACAAGTTGCCAGCCAAGTGTTTATACCACTAACTGTAGGTGGTGGTATTCGGACTGTCGAAGATATTCGTCGCATGTTAAATGCTGGTGCAGATAAAGTTGGCATTAACTCTGCCGCCGTTACTAATCCTGAATTTGTACGTGAGGCCGCTCAACGATTTGGCTCACAATGTATCGTCGTTGCGATTGATGCTAAACGAGTTTCAAGTGAAGGTGAAGCCGCACGCTGGGAGATATTTACTCACGGTGGTCGTACGGCAACGGGGATTGATGCTATCGAATGGGCCAAAAAAATGGTTGATTTCGGCGCGGGTGAAATATTACTGACCAGCATGGATCGTGATGGTACGAAATCTGGATTCGATTTGGAGTTAACGCGCGCAGTAAGTGATGCCGTCGCCGTGCCGGTTATTGCATCGGGTGGTGTAGGTAAACTACAAGACTTAACCGATGGCGTAAAACTTGGCCGTGCCGATGCCGTTCTCGCCGCCAGTATTTTCCACTTTGGAGAACACACGGTACAGGAAGCCAAACAACAAATGGCAAGCCAAGGTTTAGAGGTAAGACTGTAATGATCTGGTTGAATCAAGTAAATTGGAGCGAGTCAGGATTAGTACCTGTTATTACCCAAGAGTTTGAAACGAAGCAGGTACTTACATTAGCTTGGATGAATAGGGAGTCTTTGCAACTCACTGTAGAAACGGGTCACGCCGTTTATTGGTCACGATCTCGCAAAAAACTGTGGCATAAAGGCGAAGAATCGGGCCATCAACAACATGTTAAATCTATTCGTTTAGATTGTGATAACGATGCTATTTTATTAGAGGTTGTCCAAACAGGCGGTATTGCCTGCCATACTGGTCGACACCATTGTTTCTATCAGCAACTTGTTGATGGCGAATGGCAAACTATAGAAACCGTTCTAAAAGACCCAAAAGAGATGTACAAATGAGTGACATATTAAAAAAGCTAGCTGAAGTATTAGAATCTCGTAAAGATGCTGCTCCTGATAGCTCTTATGTTGCCAGTCTCTATCATGCCGGCACCGATAAGATATTAAAAAAATTAGGTGAAGAAGCCACTGAAACCGTTATTGCTGGCAAAGGCGGTAATCGCGAAGAAATTATCTATGAAACAGCTGATTTATGGTTTCACAGTTTAGTTTTATTGGCTCATAATAACATTAACCATCAAGAGGTTCTTGATGAACTTGATCGCCGATTTGGCTTGTCAGGTATTGCAGAAAAGGCCAGCCGAGATCAATCGGAGGATAAATAAATGACAGATTGTATTTTTTGTAAAATAATTACTGGCGATATTCCTTCAGCTAAAGTTTATGAAAATGAGCAGATCTTTGTATTTAAAGATATTAATCCTAAAGCAGCGGTTCATTTGTTGGTGATCCCAAAAATTCACCTTGATAGTTTAGATAGCTTGGCTGAGGAACATCAAGCGCTAATCAGTCATATGATGTTGAAATTACCTGAACTGGCTCAAGCGCAAGGGCTGAATAATGGCTTTCGCACTATTATCAATACTGGCCCAGACGGTGGCCAAGAGGTTGGCCATTTACACATACATATACTCGGCGGCAAAGGTTTAGCTAAGTTTAATTAAAGCTAAAAGATTATCGTCATTTCGGTAATTTTTTCGCTTGAAGCAGTGTTTAAATGTTTATTGATAGATCTTGCTAAAATGAAGGTGTCAGCTGTAATGACACATAAGACACATACACTGACATCAGATTCAGTTTAAATATTAGGAGAAAGTTATGGGATTCGGCGGCATTGGCATTTGGCAGTTATTGATAGTTTTAGTCATTATTATCTTATTATTTGGTACAAAAAAATTACGCTCATTGGGTGGTGATTTAGGTAGTGCCATCAAAAACTTTAAACAATCAGTAAATGATGGTGAAGAGCAAGCCAAAAATAAAGATGAAAATATACTCAAACACTCTGATGAAAGCACGCAGGCTCAAGATAAACAGAAAGATAAGCACACGAGCTAACGTCAGTGTTTGATATTGGTTTTTGGGAGTTACTGCTCATTGCGTTAGTCGCATTGGTCGTTGTCGGGCCTGAGCGTCTACCCAAATTAATTCGTGTTACCGGCTTATGGGTCGGTCGAGCTAATGCGTCTGTACAGTCAATTCGTAGCGAAATATCCCGTGAGCTACGTGCCGAAGAGCTTAAACAAGCCCTTAATAAAACGGTAGATGTTTCAGATATCAATAAAATAATGGACGTTGAACCAAAACCTGCGTCATCAACCCCAGAGAAAGAAGCATCAACTCCTGCAAAAAAGGATGAAAATGGAAACGGATAATCAACAGCCATTGATATCCCATCTGATTGAACTTCGAGACCGCTTACTCCGAGGTGTTGTCGCTGTATTGATCTTTGCCGCCTGCTTATTGCCCTTCTCCAATGACCTATATCATTTCTTAGCAGAGCCATTATTACGCCATTTGCCAGAATCAAGTAGCATGATAGCCACTGAAGTGGCATCGCCTTTCTTGACGCCCTTCAAACTCACTTTAAGTATTGCCATACTGATGGCAGTACCAGTACTGCTTTATCAATTGTGGGCATTTATTGCACCAGGGTTATATGACAATGAACGTAAGATTGTCTTTCCCTTATTGTTTGCTAGCACAGCACTGTTTTTCCTTGGGATAGTCTTTGCATACTATGCGGTTTTTCCTCTTATCTTCGGCTTTTTAACGCAAGCAGCACCAGAAGGTGTGGCGATTATGACCGATATCAGCAGTTATTTAGACTTTGTCTTAAAGCTATTTTTTGCTTTTGGTTTGGCATTTGAAGTGCCCATCGCCACCTTATTATTAATTTGGACAGGTGCTTCAAGCGTAGAAAGCCTAAAAGAGAAACGGCCTTATATTGTTGTCGGGGCTTTTGTTATTGGCATGTTATTAACACCACCAGATATTATTTCTCAAACCTTATTAGCCTTACCGATCTGGTTATTATTTGAGTTAGGTTTGTTTTGTGCTCGATGGTTGCCTAAGAAACAAGATGAGGTCGAAGCAGAAACGTAGCATCAGAATTAACTGAAATTTCTTTTCTGCGAGCCCTGCCTCCGATAAGTATCAAACATCTGGTTTTTATGGGGAATGATCGCTATACCAAATCAAAATATTATTTTGTATAACGTATTCTAGTGCCATGTTCTAAGGATAATAAAATCTCATCAGCACGGATTTCTGAAGGGAAAAAAGCACCTGAAATCTTGGCTCCATGGAAACTGGCTCCCTCCAAGCTAAGGCAGTTAGAGAAATCTACGCCGCGTAAATCTGTTTGACGAAAATAACTATCAGAGAAATCCAGTCCTACGCTGATCGACATGGAGAGCGAAGCGAGGTCGATTAGTCGCCAGTAGGCAACGCGTTTTTGCATTTTCGTAATAGAGAGCGTTAGCGAACAGTGGAGAATAATGTTAGAAAAGGCTTTTTGTTGCCGTAGAGTCAT
>JAGXHJ010000089.1 GCA_024636315.1 Methylophaga sp. | reverse complement strand
CGGCATTGGTATATCGCTCACGATCCTCACCAAAAGCAACTAATAGTCTAGGTGCCATAACATGTCCAGCACCAGGCAATGCGGCAAACAAATCATAGTCTGGCAGACCTTTAGCAATCTGATCGATTTCAGTATCGAAATCGTCAATGGCGTGCAACAGTGCTCGTAATTGTTCAGTCATCGCTTGTGCGACCATCTGATAAGGTCTAATTACAGCTTCATCATCTGTCAGTGCCGTTGCAGAACGGATCCCTTGAATACGTCTTTCAATGAGATAGGCTCGACGTACGTTGTGCTGATGGAAGAATGATTCGAGTGTGGATTGTCTTGCTCGTTTGACCTGCTTGAGGGTTGGCCAGCGGTTTAAGAAGTCACAGAATATCAAGGTATCTTTCTGCTCGAACCAGTCCAATGCCTGCGGATAATATTGCTTAAGGGCATTGGTTAAACGATTGGTGATGCCAATCACGTCATTGACTAAGCTACGTCGCTCTTCGACGAGTCGAGACAGGAGACGCATAGGTTCACTTTGCAATTGAATGGGATCAAGTTTGTCTGGATGGCGTAGCAATATCTCCAGTGCCATTTCAGCATCCGTCGGATCATCTTTAGCATGATTGGGTACGAAAGCTTCTCGGTATTTGGCGAGTGTCGATGGGTGTACGGGAAATATCTCAAGAAACGGGCATCGCTGTAATGCATAGACCACTGGGCCTTTGGACAACTCAAGACAGATAGCGATGGGGCCATCAAAGCGGTCATGTAATGCTTTAGCCCATAAGGCGATAGCTTCAGGCGTATGAGCAAAGGTTCCAAATTCCCGCTGACCTTCACCTGCGACTTGTAAACAGAAATCATGTTTCTTGTCGGCCCAATCAATGCCAACAAAGGCTGTAAAGGAATGTGTAGATTGCGTCTTCATAATCATCTCCACTCGTGGTAGATTATAAATATGGACATGCATGCTGGGTTCTGCGAAGCCAATATAGCGAGCTGTTGTGCGGCAAGCCCTGAGTATTCGTTAGTGAACCCAAGCGCACCTACGGACTCGAAGCCAAAGCGGAAAACATCGCGTGTTAGGGTCGAATATTCGTAATCCGTAGGTGCATGTCCTGTCTTCACTGACAGCTACCTGCCAGTTGTGATTATTATCGCTGAAAACAGGACGGAGTTACTATAGTGGGTCGGAAGCAGTCTAATTTGAGCTAGCTCATATTTCCATAAATATTAAGATCAAGCATAAGTATTACACCCTAATCGTTATTGCTGTATTTGCCGATCAATTGATTGCTTTTGTTCAATTGCAGCATCATTAAGTAACTGCTCAACGCCTTTTGCTTTATCGATCATATCGGTTTGTTGTTTCCAAACATGATCCTGTTCAACTTTTTTCGGGGTATCTGAATCATTACAGGCAGTAATGAATAGTGTTATGACAACAATGGATATTATTTTAAACAAAGTAATCCCCGCTCGAGACCTTAAAATTAGTAAAGGTCTCTCTCACCAAAAAACAAACGTTATATTGGTAAAAATACCATCGAAGCGGCGGTAACCACTACATTTTTGATTAATCGTCCTGATTTATGAGCCATAATTGTAGATAAATTATCTTGAGTTGCAATAATTTGACCGATTAGGCGTTGATAACTCAGATTGCGCTCTTCCTGTTCCAAGCTATCACTCAGCAATAACAAACGACCATGCACATCACGATTTTCAGCTAACATCCATGCCGCAATTTCAATGTTTCTTGCACTGTTATAGAGTTTTTGGCCATCAATGCTAGTTAAATAAAAAAATTCGGTATGGTTATCATACGATGCCATGATCATTTTTCGTAAACCAACAATCAAGGGTAGAACACGATCACTGCCTTGATAGCTTTCATCTAGAGCTATCCGCACTATATCTGTCGCTTTAAATGATTCCCACTGCGGGTAATAATCATCATTTGAACGCGAAAATGTCAGGTTAACGCTCGCCTCTATCGTTCTGAGTTTAGCATCATGCCTACCTTGAGGATTACGATGATATAACTTCACCATTAATGCTTTCAAGCTTTCCATTGCCGCGCGTTGATGAAACTCAATCACCTCATCCATATCGCTTTTTCCCCAGCGGGAAACACCAGAACTATCTGGATTAGCAACTACTACATTCTGATTAGGCAACATGGCAGTACAAGCAGATAGATTTAAACACAACACAATAAAAATAAAATTAAACAGTTTCATCTAATAATCTTTGCTGAAATTCGAGGCTAGTGGCCGCCACTTGTAAATATTGCTGAACACCATTGGGCAATTTAGCAATGCTAGCTTGCGATGTTATCTCTTTATTGTTTGAAGGTGAAGCTAAGACACTCGCAGAAAAAAACCGTACAAACTGCGCTTGCTGTTGATCGTTAACCCGAATCGATGCTTGGCTGGGCGGCACGATTTTAACGGGATATGAGTTAATCGATGCATCATTAAGTTCTAGGCTGGCTTTTACATCAATGGTGACCAGTTTGCGAGCGTTATCCTGAAGCTCTAATGACTTCGGAGAAAGAGCAGTTGCAAATTGGCCACCATTAATCTGCATCAATAATGGTCCTAGTTAGACATTATTAGAAGACTTACGTCTAGGTGGATATGACCCCTTTGAACTCCCCCCCGGTTTCTTACGTGCAGGTGGTGCCGGTCTTTTTTCTGGCCTTTTTGCTGGCTGAGGATGCTCTAATATTTCATCAGATGCCGTAGCAACAGGTAGTTTATGTTTAATATAAGCTTCAATATCAGGCAAAGAAAACGCATAATCTTCACACGCAAAGGTAATCGCAATACCACTGGCGCCAGCACGGGCAGTACGACCAATGCGGTGCACATAGTCTTCTACATCTTGTGGCAAATCATAGTTAAAGACATGGCTCACTTCAGGAATATGCAAACCACGAGCGGCAACATCTGTGGCAACTAAGAACGGAAACTCACCATCTTGAAAGTGCTTTAAAAGGCTTTCACGTTTTTTCTGTGGTACATCACCTGATAATAATGCCGCTTTATGGCCATTACCTTCTAAGTATCCCCAAACCGTATCCGCTGCACGCTTGGTGTTGACAAAGACAATGCCTCGTGGCGGAGCTAAGCGTTTGATGATCGCCAATAATAATGGGATTTTTTCTTCATTAGCAGGGTAATACACTGTTTCTTCAATACGATTAGTCGATACTCTCGCTGCTGTTATTTCTACCTTTTCAGGGTTATTCATATGTTCATAGGCAAGCTCAGTCACTTTATAACTCAAAGTGGCTGAGAACAACATACCTAAACGTTCTGAAGGTGCAGGTACTCTTCGTAAGAAATACCGCACGTCCTTGATAAAGCCTAAATCAAACATGCGATCCGCTTCATCCATCACCACAGCTTGAATCGATTTCAAGTTAAATACATGTTGTTTGTGATAATCCAGCAATCGACCAGGTGTACCAATTAAAATATCAACGCCATCAGTAATGGCTGTCTTTTGCTTTTCATAATCTTTACCGCCATATGCAACAACAATGCGCAGATTGGCATCTTTATTGAGTAATATCGCATCTTTAGCAATTTGATTTGCAAGCTCTCTAGTAGGCGCCAAAATAAATGCGCGAGGTTGCTTACCATCCCAATTTTTGGGCGGCTCTGTCGTCAATAACCGTTGAAACGTCGCCAATAGAAAAGCGATAGTTTTGCCGGTTCCAGTTTGCGCCTGCCCAGCTACATCTTGTCCAGCCAACAGCAAAGGTAAAGATTGTGCTTGAATAGGCGTGCAAAACTCAAATCCCGCGCTACGTAAGCCACCCTGAAGTGTTTCATGTAAAGGTAAAGTCGAAAAAGCCTGTTTTGTTAGATGTGCACTCATAGAAATACTTGCATTACCTTTGATGATAGGAAAAAATGTCATTCAATATTGGAATGTGAGTATAGCCTTCCAATACTTTATATACCACTGGAGATAGAACATGAGCGAAAACGTCACCCAAGTGACTGATGGCGATTTTGAAAGCCAAGTACTGCAATCTGACTTACCTGTATTAGTCGATTACTGGGCTGAATGGTGCGGCCCATGCAAAATGATTGCCCCTATTTTGGAAGAAATTGCTGTTGAATACGCTGGTAAATTAAAAGTGTGCAAACTCAACATTGATGAAAATGCAGAAACGCCTCCTCGTTATGGCATCCGTGGTATTCCTACCCTTATGTTATTCAAAGGTGGCGAAGTTGAAGCTACTAAAGTCGGTGCATTAACTAAATCACAACTTGCTGCATTTTTAGATAGCAATATCTAAAAATTAAGTGATTCCTAATATTACTTAGGAATGCTTAAATCTAAATGCTAAATCATTAAAACACTGGTCATGGTAATCATGTCCGGTGTTTTTCTGTTTTATACCTAACCTAAAACTCGCGACAAATAATTCTATTATCAACTTATCCTTCCCGCTAAACTGACAGCGCAGAATGAGTTAAATGACATTATTTATCCCGAGTCTAAAGCAGTAAAAAATCTTAATGGATGTTTCAGAATTACTTGATGGCCTCAATAAACCTCAACGCGAAGCCGTAGCCGCGCCACTCGGCCATGCTCGAATTTTAGCCGGTGCAGGCAGTGGCAAAACACGCGTATTAGTTCATCGTATCGCGTGGCTTATACAAGCCGAAGGTTTATCACCAGCCAATATTCTTGCTGTAACGTTCACCAATAAAGCCGCTAAAGAAATGCGAGGCAAGATTGAAGATAGTCTTGGTTATCCTATCGGCGGTATGTGGGTAGGAACATTCCACGGTTTAGCACATCGTTTATTGCGTGCTCACTGGCAAGAAGCTGATTTACCACAAAGCTTTCAAATTCTCGACAGCGATGATCAACTTCGCATGTTGAAACGTATTATCCGCGCCATGGAGCTTGATGAAACATTATGGCCGCCCAAGCAAGCGCAGTGGTTTATCAACGGCCAAAAAGATGAAGGATTACGCTCTCAGCATGTCCAAGTGGGTAACGATCCATATTCACAAAAGATGTCGGCAATTTATCAAGCTTATGAACAAGCCTGCCAACGTGCGGGGGTAATTGATTTTGGTGAAATCTTACTACGGAGTCATGAGTTATGGCTCAAGCGGCCTGATATTCTGGCCAATTATCAACAACGCTTTCAACAAATTCTAGTTGACGAGTTTCAAGACACCAATGCCATTCAATATGCCTGGTTACGCTTACTTGCTGGCAATACCGGTAATTTATTTATCGTAGGTGATGATGATCAATCCATCTATGGTTGGCGAGGTGCAAAAATTGAAAACATTCAAAAGTTTCACAAAGATTATGCGGATGCCAGCTCGATTCGACTCGAACAAAATTACCGATCTTCTGGCAATATTCTAGCGGCAGCCAATGCCGTCATTGCCAATAACAGCGAACGTTTAGGTAAAGAACTGTGGACAGATGATGCTGATGGCGAACTCATTCAACTTTATAATGCTTACAACGAACGTGATGAAGCTAGCTACTTAGTTCAACAAGTTAAAACATGGGTCGCTAAAGGCGGGAAACGCGCTGAAAATGCGGTGTTATATCGCTCGAATGCCCAATCACGAATTATTGAAGAAGCCTTAATGGAGGCTAATATGCCCTATCGGGTTTATGGCGGCTTGCGCTTCTTTGATCGTGCCGAAATTAAAGACGTATTGTCGTATTTACGTTTGGTGGCAAACCGTAATGATGATGCCGCTTTTGAGCGTGTTGTTAACACGCCAACACGTGGTATCGGCGCCGCGACCCTAACGCAATTACGCCAGCATGCCCGTGAAAACGATCAAACCATGTGGCAAGCTTCTGTCGATTTAATTAATGCCAAGTTTTTTACCGCGCGCGCAGGCAATGCCCTAGTTGGTTTTTTAACACTCATTGATTCACTGACACCTGAAGATCCGGATTTGCCCCTGCATGAGTTGACCTCCTTAGTCATTGAGGAAGGCGGTTTACGATTGCATCATGAAAAAGACACGTCAGAAAAAGGCCAAGGCCGAATTGAAAACTTAGATGAATTGATCAATGCCACACGCACCTTCGAACGTCCAGATGAAGCAGAAGATATGCCATTACTTGATGCCTTTTTATCTCATGCCGCACTAGAGGCGGGTGAAAATCAAGCTGACCAATGGGAAGATTGTGTGCAATTAATGACCTTACATTCAGCTAAGGGTTTAGAATTTTCTGTGGTGTTTATGGTTGGCATGGAGGAAGGCTTATTCCCCGGCCAAAAAACCAGTGATGATCCAAGTCGACTCGCCGAAGAGCGACGACTTTGTTATGTAGGTATGACCCGAGCAAGAGAGAAGTTATATCTGTTAAATACTGAATCGCGCTTTCTATATGGTCAGAGCATGATGCCAATGCCATCGCGATTCTTAAAAGAAATTCCAGCAGATCGCATTGAAGAAGTGCGGGCACGCAAAGCGGTTGTAAGTAGTGGCAACGCAAGTTTTGCGGCCCCTAAACATACCAAAAAAGGTAATGAAACGGGCTTTAACCCTGGTCAAGCAGTGCACCATCAGAAATTTGGTCCTGGTATTGTTATTGATACCGAAGGTGCCGGTAAAAGCGCCCGCGTCCAAGTCAACTTTAAGCATGCTGGTAGCAAGTGGCTAGTACTCGCTTATGCTAATTTAGAAATAGTCTAATTCAAGGTGACATCATGACTCATAATTCCCTCGTTCGTGCTTTATTCATCAGCATTTTGGCCTTACTACTGACAGCTTGTGGGCCAGAAGACTCGGCTAATACTAATGCTACAACTATTGATAATAATAAAACTTATAATTGGAAAATGGTCACCACATGGCCTCCAGGCTTTCCCGTTTTACAAGAAGGTGCTGAGCGTTTTGCAAAAAACATCCAAGCGATGTCGAACGGTCGCCTGAATATTAAAGTTTATGCTGGTGGCGAACTCATCCCTGCATTACAAACCTTTGATGCCGTTTCACAAGGTACAGTTGAAATGGGTCATGGCAGTGCCTATTACTGGGCAGGAAAAGTACCTGAGGCACAATTTTTCTCGACCGTACCTTTTGGTATGACGGCTCGCGGCATGAACGCTTGGCTTTATAGCGGTGGTGGCTTGGATTTATGGCGTGAAGTTTACAAACCATTTCATGTCATTCCATTCCCTCTCGGTAATACCGGTGTGCAAATGGGCGGCTGGTTTAATAAAGAAATTAACTCATTGGCCGATATTAAAGGTCTAAAGATGCGAATTCCAGGTCTAGGCGGTAAAGTTTTCGCTAAAGCAGGTGGTAATCCCGTGTTATTGGCAGGCAGTGAAGTTTATACAGCATTAGAACGTAATACGATTGATGCCACTGAGTGGATTGGTCCTTTTCATGATCAACGTTTAGGTTTATATCGTGCCGCCCAACATTATTATTATCCTGGCTGGCACGAGCCTGGCTCAGTGCTAGAACTAACGATTAATGAGAGAGCGTGGGATTCGTTACCCGCTGATTTACAAGCTATTATTAGCAATGCCGCAATGGCAGAAAATTTACGGCTGTTTTCTGAGATGGAAGAAAAAAATCTTTCTGCATTGCAAGAATTAAAGGATCGGCCAGGCGTTCAACTACATCGCTTCCCTGATGATGTATTAGCTAAGCTGAAAACACTGACGGATGAAACACTCGCAGAAGAAGCCGCTAATGATCCAAAGTTCAAACGCGTATATGATGCCTATCAAGCATTTCGAAAAAAAGATGATGCTTGGACAGACATCTCTGAAAAAGCCTATTTAGCTATGGAAAAATAATTATGATCTATCTTATCTTTACTCAAGAAGGTTTTGCTGAAGCAAAAAGTGATATTTTACAAGACAAGGCAGACTTATGGATCAATGTTGATTTGCTCTCGCCGGAACAATTAGCAGAGTTAAGTGGTAATGGCATCAGTATATATTTCTTACCTGATCACATTAATCCTAACAATGAGAAAGCTATTCTTACGGCACTTGATTATGTTGAACAACAGTCACCTAAAAAAGAAATTTTTGTTGAATATCCATAACTAAATCTAACGTGATTTTTTTTCAAAAACACCGTCTTTTTATTATCCTAAGTCTATTACTGGCAATAATAGATGGTGTTTTTGTTACCCTTAGTTATACACAAGCAAAACATAACTTACATCAAGAAGAATATATACTTGCCCGAGACTATTTTGCTGCCTTTGATATTGCCTACCAAATACTCTCATCTAAAAAAAATATACACGACAATCAACTGACAACTAGTGATACAGGCGATATTTTTACTGCGGCTTTCAACACGATCAGTTCACATTTTAATGTTAATGCCGCGATCTTGTTAAATGTTTCTCAACAGCCACTAAACAAGACAGCAGCCATAAATGACTTAGTCATAAAACAAACAACCAGTGACCAAATAAAATCACTTATAACAATCAGTCCAGATCATCAGCAGATCAATCATCAAAATACAGCCATTGATGTCGAAATACGTTCACTCAATAACCACAGCTATCTTTATGTAGCAAAGTCACTAGGTGACTACTTAGGTAACGAGCAATCTGATGAAACTGATGTTGGCCAAATAGTAATCTGGCAAGATATATCTGAGCTCTACCGCTTATTAAACAACGACCTTAAAATTAATGTTTATTATGCTGTCGTAGCATTTTTAATCTTCGAACTACTGATGTTACTGGTATTCAGACATTTATCTAACCGTTTAAAAGATATCATCGAACAGCAGACGTTAGCGTTAAATTCACGTAATGAAGTACTAGAACAGCTCGTACAAGACAAACCTCTCGCCACGCTTTTAGAATCAATCGTACTTGGGATAGAACAGACGGATACTGCAAAATTATGTAGTATTTTGCTATTAGATAGTGAAGGAAAACACCTATTACATGGCGCGGCGCCTCATCTTCCCGAGTTTTATAATGAAGCTATTAATGGTGTCGAAATAGGTCTCGGCGTAGGTAGTTGCGGGACCGCGGCATTTACCCGAAAACGGGTTATTGTCGAGGATATCCAAACACACCCTCACTGGCAAAACTATAAAGATCTCGCAGCGAAGGCCAACTTGGGCGCATGTTGGTCTGAGCCTATTATCGGTACTAATAATGTATTATTAGGTAGCTTCGCCATCTATCACCATCAGCCTACTTCACCTTCTGAAGAATCATTAAAGTTAATTGAATCAGTAGCTCATCTCGCTGCCGTGGTCATTCAGCACAAACGTGCAAATGAAGAACATCTATTATCATCACGTGTTTTTAGTGCCGCACGTGAGGCTATTATGATTACTGATTCACTCCGTAAAATTATCACTGTTAACCCAATGTTTACTGAAATCACAGGCTATAGTCGTGAAGACGTTATACGTAAAGAGCCGAATATACTCAGCTCAAACAAACACAGTGCTCAATTTCATACCGACATGTGGCACTCCGTTTTAACCATGGGTCATTGGCAAGGTGAAATTTGGAACCGCAAAAAAGATGGTCAGCTCTATCCAGTACAACTGAATATTTCTTCATTAGTAGATGAAACTGGTCAACCTCTCCACTATGTCTGTATATTTTCTGACATTACTAGTACTAAAGAACAACAGAAATCGCTCGAATTGATGGCTCATTACGATGTGCTTACAAAATTACCAAATCGCGCCTTATTTGCTGACCGTTTTGAACAATCGCTTGCCCACAGTAAACGTAACGAAAGCCTAATGGCCATTTGTTTTCTCGACTTAGATAATTTCAAACCTATTAATGATAATTATGGTCATAATATTGGTGACCAAATATTAGTTGAAGTAGCTAATCGTTTAAAACTCGTTCTAAGAGAGGAAGATACGGTTTCTCGTCAAGGTGGCGATGAGTTTGCACTCCTGTTAGCTAATTTTAACTCTGTAGATCAATGTGAAGCACTAATAAACCGTATTCATCGTTGTCTTGCTGAACCGTATTCAATTGCAGGAGAAACCCATCATATTAGCGCCTCCAGCGGCACCACCATTTACCCAAATGACGATGGTGATATCGATACCTTGATTCGCCATGCTGATCAGGCCATGTACCAAGCAAAACTAGCGGGTAAAAATAATTACCGATTCTTTAATCCGGGTGAAGATAAAAAAATAATTACCCAACACGCTAAATTAGAAGAAATTAGACTTGCCTTAGCAAATAACGAGTTTTGCCTGTATTACCAACCCAAAGTAAATATGAAGACAGGCTATGTATTTGGCGTTGAAGCTTTAATACGTTGGATTCATCCAGAAAAAGGGCTAATTCCACCCTTATCATTTTTACCCACAATAGATAACACCCCTCTTGAAATTGAGGTCGGCGATTGGGTTATTAATACCGCTCTCAAACAAGCTGAGTTATGGAAAGCTCAAGGTATCGAGCTTGAAATTAGTGTCAATATCTCATCAGGTCATCTGCAATCGCCATATTTTATTAACGAACTTAATGAAGCACTAGTTCGTCACCCCACTATAGAGCCGCGTCATTTTCAATTGGAAATACTTGAAACCAGTGCTTTAGGCGATCTTGAAACCATCCGTAGTATTCTCCAAACCTGTCGAGAACTACTCGGAGTGAATATTGCACTTGATGACTTTGGAACCGGATATTCATCACTCACTCATTTACGAATTTTGCATGCTAATACCATTAAAATCGATCAAAGCTTTATACGTGACATGTTAGATGACCCTAATGATTATGCCATTATTGAAGGTATTATAGGTTTAGCTGACTCTTTTGGCCGCAGGGTTATAGCTGAAGGTGTAGAAACTGCTGATCATGGCATCACCTTGTTGCTTATGGGCTGTAATTCGGCTCAAGGCTACGAAATTTCTCGCCCACTGCCAGCCGAAGAGTTTCCAAATTGGTTAAAAAACTATCTACCGAATCCAAAATGGATTAGATACGGCTCTTTAAAGCTAACACCTAAAGAGACTAAAATAGAACTATTACTTCTTGCCGCGCATCATTGGTATGAAACCTTTATACACAAACAAGGCTTGTCATCTAGTGATACTAGAAAATGGCCCTTAATGAACCCCAAACACTGTTCACATGGCGCATGGCTCAAAAGAGCTCGCAATGAACAACTGTTTAATAACGATTGGCTAAAAAAATTAGAACACGCACATGACAATATGCATATGATTGCCACAGACATCATGATAAAACATCAGGATAAAGATGCGCATGTTACGACGGTCGATCTTAATAAGTTGCAACAAGCCTTCGACAGCATGATCTTCATTTTAAAGCCAGAAACCATAGCTAACACACCATAAGAGTCCATATGAAAATTTATTTATTTTTACTAATACAATTATTCTCCGTCAGTAGTTTTGCTGCTGAAACAAGCGATATGGATATTAAGGTGTATCGCGATCCTAACTGCCAATGTTGCCATAAGTGGATAAGCCATCTGGAAGAAAATAAATTCAATGTTCTGGATATACTCACCCCTGATATGACCAGTGTTAAAGAGACTGTGCACTTACCTAAGCAAATGGCATCTTGCCATACCGCCATTATTGACGGTTATGTTATTGAAGGACATGTACCTGCTGCTGATATTCGCCGCCTACTTGCCGAAAGACCCGATATCGCAGGCTTGTCGGTACCACAAATGCCTGTCGGTACACCGGGCATGGAAATGGGCGAACGCAAAGATAATTTTATCGTATTTCAATTTAACAAAGATGGTCAACACAGCATTTTTAATCGTTACCAGCTTGATGAAAATAATGACTATCAAACTCATCAGCACACACCGGCAGAACAGCAATAAGTGGAATTACTGGTGGTTTTGGGGCGATTAGTCTTTTCGTCATTTGCCAATGTCTTTCAAAAAAAATTAGCTCATCAAGGACTGCATCCTTTCTATATTGTAATGGCATCTTATCTGGTGCTGAGTATCATCTGTTTACCGCTATTGTTGGCATTAAGTCCTTCACAACTGAGCCCTAGCTTTTGGATCAATATTTTCTTTGCCGCTTTACTCGATATGGCTGGTACCTTGTTTTTGGTAATGTCACTATCAAAAACAGACTTATCTGTTTTTGGGCCGCTCAACGCGTATAAAGTCGTCATTTCTATGTTTTTAGCGATGATTTTTATTGGTGAGATACCTAGCCTGCAAGGATTTATCGGCGTCGGTGTGATTGTTTTAGGCAGTTATTTTCTCTTCCCAGCCAGTGGTAATATCAACAAAAGTCGACTACTGCATCTGTTATTAGAAAAAGGTGTTCAATATCGCTTTCTATCTATCCTATTATTTTCCATTGGCACCTTACCCCTCAAACAAGCCGTTGTTATAGGTGATGCCTTAGCGACCACCGTATTTTGGTGTTTAATTGGTTTTCCTCTGGCTATCATCGCTCATACTGTGTTTTTGAAAGATAATTTTAAGAGTGACTTAGCACAATCTAAAAACAACCTTTCCCAATTTATCTATCTTGGTAGCCTGATATTTTTAATGCAATACATGACCATGATTGTATTCTCACAGCTGTTAATCGCTTATTCCTTGGCACTTTTCCAGCTCGCCATGGTGTTACAAGTGTTTCTCGGTTATCACATTTCCAACGAAAAACATATTGTGCGTCGGCTTGCCGCCAGCATGGTAATGATCGTCGGTAGTTTTTTAGTACTTAAAGCCTAACAATTATCTAGGCTACTACGCTGTAGCCCATCATCCAATCAATACACTCTGACCCAGAAGCTATAGGATCAGAGCATAAAGAATCGAGTTTAATTAACTAACCTGAGATCGGGTTAAGGTCTGACCAATAATTCAAATTCTTCACGCGTAAGATTTAATGCTGGCTTACTTTCTTTCAGACAGTAAGCAACAAGACCACCAATCAGATTGAGCATAAAGCCATTCATACTCCGGT
>JAGXHJ010000009.1 GCA_024636315.1 Methylophaga sp. | reverse complement strand
TGGCAATGTGAAACGTCATACATTAGAACGAATCGAATCAATGATATTAGGGGCTGCAGGTAAAACGCTGGGGTATAAAGCACTTATTGGAAAATCGTATTTTCCTGAAAGTGGTATTAATGTATGTTAGTCCCTTAATTTGACTATCCATAAAGACTTACAGTCTTTTGATTCATCAAGATAGTTTGCTCCATTGTTAGCTAAACTTATTTTTCAGGTAAGTTGGTAATCTGTTGCTCTAACCACGCTTGTAAACCTACCGCCACTAATTGACTGGCCTGATTAATGGCAATAGTTGCATACTTGGCATTGTTTTGGTCTACGGTCACTTCTTTTGTAAATTGCTTAGTAGCTAACAGTGTTTTGTCATGCTGATTAATCAAATAAAATATAATAGATACAACCCCTGTTGAATCGGCATCATTAGCGTGAATATGATGGCTAAAATCGACTAATGTCGCCTCTAGTAATAGATCGGCATCAGCTCTTGAACCAACAGGGATAACAGCAGAAACACGCTGACTTTGAGTTAAATATTGCTGAAGGTAGCTAGCTAATAATTTACTAGGGTTATCACTCCAGCGACTATAGGCATAACTATTAAAACCGTAGTCATTATCTCTGTAAATAATGCCTGTACTCAATAACCCTTGCGGACTCCGTATAGGCGATAATGCAAGTATCACCGCATTAGAAGCTTTTATTTCCGAAGCTGTTGTAGTCTGATCCATCTGTTGCGAAAGTGTATAGACATCAATTGCTGGGCTTGACGTCGGTGTAATCACACTACACCCTGACAGCCAAACTGTAGTGAGAATTACCCATAAAAGAAACGGTTTATTTTTCACCATGAGCTCCCTCGCCTGGCCCTAATTTTGTTTTGTTACTTTTCAGAAATAAATCACTCGGACTAGTTTCAACTTTTCTGGCGGTTCGTTGTAAATCAACGACTAAAACTTCCATCTCGGAAAGAAGTTGCTGAAATGAAGTTAAACTGTGTGAAACTTCTTCCGTTATTGCTTGGCCTGAATCGGCATAATTATGTTGAAAACTGTCTGCCATAGTTTTTACGCTTTGCGATGCTAAGTCAATTTCTGACAGGGTCTTACTAAAATCTTCCTGCATCACCTGAACATTGCCAGCTAAGCTAGCGGTGATAGTTACTACACCTTCTGCCGCTTTGCTGATTTTTTTAAAAGCGTCATCAATACTTTTTTCAGCAACAACGCCCTGTTCAATCAAGCTGGCAATATGCGGTTGATATTGATGAAAACCGCTCAAAATCAACTTCGTCTCCGCCAAAATTTCATCCACATTATTTAGATTATCGTCACTAAGTAGCAGATCAATTTTTTGTAAAACGTTTGCCGAGTTGGCCGCTAAGTCATTTAAGGTTTTCTCAATATTTGAGAACGTCGATGCTGACTCGGCTATCTCCGGAATATCACCCACGTGTTTAGGTGCGAGCAATGGCGAATCCTTACCCCCGCCCATCAATTCGATAAAGGCCAGTCCTGTTACCCCGTAGAATCTCAGCGAGGCTTTGGTATCGATTTTGACAGGTATGCCTTGGCGGATTTGTAATAATAATGCCACTTGCTCTGAGTTAGTCGGGTTAATATCAACTTCCGTCACCCTGCCCACATCAACCCCCAGATATTTAACTGAGGCATCTGCACTCAAACCTGATACTGATTCGGTCATATAGACATGGTAATAGTCATATTGTTGATTACCAGTACTTTTACTCAACCAATAAAGAAATATTAGTGAGCCTGCCAATAATATCGCGACAAATAAGCCTACAATTGTGTAGTTAAGTTTACTTTCCATTTTGCATACGAGTTAACCCTCGTTTCCCTCTAAAAAATGCCTTTATGTCAGGATGCTCTGAACGATTAACATCATCAAGCGTTCCTTCCACTATAACTTTCTTGTCACCTAAAACAGCTAGGCGATCCACAGTAGTCCAAATCGAATCTAAATCATGCGTCACCATGACAATGGTTAATTCGAGCATATCACGCAATTGGAGGATCAGTTGATCAAATGCTGCCGCACCAACGGGGTCAAGACCGGAAGTAGGCTCATCTAAAAATAACAGTTTAGGATCCATAGCCAAGGCCCTAGCTAATGATGCTCGCTTAATCATACCGCCACTTAATTCAGCTGGATATAATGATCCAACATGTGGTGGTAACCCAACCATACTGATTTTCATACTAACTATATCACTAAGCAAATACGCAGGAATATCTGTATATTCTTTTAAACTAATGGCAACATTTTCAGCGACCGTCAACGATGAAAATAAGGCACCATTTTGAAATAGCACGCCCCATTGTCGTCTCAAATAATCTTTATCCTTGTTGCTACTCGTCAATATGTTCTGACCGAGAATAGTGATTTCACCGGCTTTAGGCTCTAACAACATGATCATTTCTTTCAATAAGGTTGTTTTACCTGAACCACTGCCACCTAATAGCCCGTATATTTCACCTTGATCAACATGCAAACTGACCCCATCATGCACACGGTTGAGGCCAAACTGGGTCACAACATTTTTCACGGTAATGATGGGACTGTTCAAATGCCCATTTCCGTTAAAATAACCGAGAATACTGCATCACAAGCAATAACTAGGAATATGGCATTAACGACACTTATCGTGGTGTATCGTCCAATACTTTCAGTATTTTTTTCAACTTGAAAGCCTCGAAAACAACTAATTATGCCAATTAAAAATGCAAAAAAAGGTGCTTTAATCAGACCAATCCAAACATGTTTTACCGCCAGTACATTTTGCAGGCGATGAAAGAATTCTGAAAATGATAATTGTAAATGTACTTCTGAAATAATCATACCGGCGAAAATACCTACAATGTCGGCAAGAAAGACTAGTAATGGCAAGGCGATCATTAGAGCCAAAATACGAGGGATGACTAAGAAATGATGTGGATTAAACCCCATGGTTCGCATCGCATCCATTTCTTCCGTAATTTTCATCACGCCCAATTGTGCGGTATAAGCAGAGCCTGTTCGACCTGCCACCACAATTGCAGTAATCAACGGTGCTAATTCTCTGGTGAGAGAAATACCAATCATTTCAACAATGAAAATATTGGCACCGAATTTTTCTAACTGAACAGCACCTTGATAAGTAATCACTACGCCAATCAAAAAACTGGTTAATATAATAATCGGTATGGCGCGAACACCCGATTCTTCAATATTCTTGATGATGGCACCAAAGCGGATACTTGAAGGATGGCGCATAGACTTAATAAAGACAGTGGTAGTTTCACCAAAAAATGAGAAAAACAGCAAAAGTTCGTGAAAAAAATCGCTAGTTAATTTTCCTAATTTATAAAATGGCTGGAATAAACGGGAACTTTCTTTTTGGGTATCGACGGCTAGTTTTTTATCGATATGCTCACGTAATAACTGACTAAGCCGGAGATTATTTGCAGTTGCACCACTGATGGTAACGACGCAGTTTTTCGCAGTCAACAGGTCATGATAGTGTAAAAACAACATCATTCCTGCTGAATCTATTTCGCCAATATTCGCGATATCCCATTGAACAGTTTGGTTACTATAATGGTCTAAAAGGCTAAGTAATTTAGTCGCTAGTTCATGAAGGCTAGCAACCGTCCAATCACCCGTGCTAGTCAATATAATGCTACCTTCAGCATTCTGACTGGCCGTTATATCAGCATTAGGCGTTAGCGGTGTAGGCATTCATTCAACTTCCTATATTTTCACTAAAACGTTAGAAAAAAACTGAAAATGCACATTGATTAAATGTCCATCGTAAGTGAATATAACTAGACTTTCACGAACGACAAACAACCTTGCTCTTAGCTATCGAACTTAGAGTACACCAAATGTTCCCCATGCGCTCTGCAGTCCATATCACTAATTAATCTGTGACCCTTCAAAATGTAGAAAAAAATTTTAAGGGTCACAAGCAACTAGTAATATTATAGATTAAACGGCAATTTTTTAATTGAGCTTATTATTAGATTGACCACCACCATAGGAATGGAATTCTAATGGTTTACCACCTGGCGTGACTTTAACCGCACAATATTTGAATTCAGGAATCTTCGCATCAGGATCTAAGGCTGCATTAGATAATTTATTAACGGCTGCCTCGTAATAACAGAATGCCATAAATACCGCACCTGTCGGCACTGATTCATCAGCGCGAGCAATCATTGAAATTTCACCACGTCGTGTTGATAACGTAATCATTTCGCCCGGTCTCACACCCATTTCATCTAAGCTGATTGGGTTAATTGTTGCTACAGCTTCAGGCTCCAACGCATCCAATACATTTGAGCGCCGTGTCATAGAACCAGTGTGCCAATGTTCTAACATCCGTCCAGTAATTAAAACAAATGGATATTCTTCATCAGGGCGTTCTGCAGGCGGCACAATATCTGCCGGCACAAATTTACCCAAACCATTTTCACTTTCAAATGTCTCAGTGAAAATAACTGCTTCACCTGGATCACCTTCCTTAAGGCATGGATAAACAATTGAGCCTTCCGCTTCAAGACGAGCCCAAGTCATACCAGCCATAGTTGGTACCGCTTTACGCACTTCTTCAAATACTTCTGCAGAATCTTTGTAATTCCAATCGAGGCCTAAGCGCTTTGCCATTTCTTGGATGATCCATAGATCTTGTTTTGCTTCTCCAGGTGGATCAATCGCTTTACGACCTAATTGCACTAATCTGTCAGTATTAGTAAATGTTCCTGTTTTCTCAGAAAATGAAGAAGCTGGCAATATCACGTCAGCTAAATAAGCCGTTTCCGTCAAGAAGATATCTTGCACCACTAAATGTTCCAGCTCCGCTAATGAACGACGAGCATGATTAGCATCCGGATCAGACATCGCAGGATTTTCACCCTGTACATAAAGCCCCGTTAAATCTCCGGCATGAATAGCATGCATAATTTCAACAACCGTCAACCCTGGACGGTTATCTAATTCACAACCCCACAGTTCTTCAAAATAGGCATGCGCTTTTTCATCATCAACAGGTTGATAATCTGGGAATACCATAGGTATCAAGCCCATATCAGATGCACCTTGCACATTATTTTGACCACGTAGTGGATGTAAACCGGTACCTGGACGGCCAATTTGTCCCGTCATCAATGCCAATGAAATCAAACAACGTGCATTATCCGTTCCATGAACATGCTGAGAAATTCCCATACCCCAAAAGATGATCGATCCTTTCGAAAGTGCATACAATCGTGCAGCTTGCCTTAATTGTTCAGCAGGAATACCGCAAATAGGTGCCATCAATTCAGGTGTATAAGATTTCAAATGCGCTTTCATCGCATCAAAACCTTCAGTACGCTCGGCAATAAACTCAGGAGCAGTCAAACCTTCTTCAATGATCGTATGCATCATTGCATTTAACATCGGTACATCGCTACCCGGTTTAAATGCTAGATGATGAGTTGCCAAACGTGATAATTCTGTTGCACGTGGATCCATTAGAATCAACTTGGTGCCTTTACGCATGGCATTTTTCATCCATGTCGCGCCGACCGGATGGTTAACTGTTGGGTTAGCACCAATGATCATGATGACTTCAGCTTTATCAACATCAGACACAGGGTTTGAAACCGCACCAGAACCCAAACATTCTAGTAAGGCAACTACGGATGATGCGTGACAAAGTCGAGTACAGTGATCGACATTATTGGTTTTGAAACCTGTTCTAACCAATTTCTGGAATAAATAAGCTTCTTCATTACTGCCCTTAGCACTACCAAAACCTGCTAATGCATTAGGGCCTTGCTCATCACGGATAGTCTTAAAACCACCGGCAGCAAATTCTAGGGCTTCATCCCAAGTAGCTTCACGGAATATTTTATCAACATCCTTCGGATCCATTGAGAAATCAGCTGATTTCGGTGCACCTTCTCGGCGAATTAACGGTTTAGTTAAACGATGTGGATGATGAACATAGTCAAAACCATAACGACCTTTCACACATAAACGACCTTTATTAGCAGGGCCATCACGACCTTCCACATAAATAATCTTTTCGTCTTTAATGTTGTAGGTCAACTGGCAACCTACACCACAATATGGACAAACTGAATCAACCTTACGATCGGGGACAGCCATACCTACATCATTAGCAGGCATCAATGCTCCGGTAGGACACGCCTCAACACATTCACCGCAACCAACACAGGTACTTTCACCCATTGGGTCATCAAGATCGAATACAATTTGGGTATGGGTACCGCGCATTGCTAAACCAATTACATCATGGTTTTGCTCATCTCGACATGCACGCACACAACGAGTACATTGAATACAAGCATCCATATTGACGGCGATACCAGGATGCGAAATGTCTGATTTAGGTTGCTTCCTTGCATCAAATCGAGGCAAACCTATTTCTAACTTGCTCGCCCAGTAGTCTAATTCTGAGTTTAGGGTATGAGGCTTTTCTGATACGTCAGACTTTAGCAACTCCAATACCATTTTTTGGGATTTTAATGCACGTTCACTATTAGATTGAACATTCATGCCTTCTGATGGCTGACGACAACATGATGGTGCTAGTACACGCTCACCATCGACCTCCACCATACACGCTCGACAGTTACCGTCAGAACCTTGGCGTTCTGAATAACATAAATGTGGAATTTCAATACCCTGTTGTTTTGCAACATCAAGTAATGTTTGGCCCTGCTCAGCAATAACCGCTGTACCATTCAATGTGAAATTAATAGGCATTATTTCACTCCCCCTGTTTCTAGCTCTTCGGCGAAGTACTTGACTACACTGCGAACGGGGTTAGGGGCAGCTTGTCCCAAACCACAAATAGACGCATCAATCATTACTTCAGAAAGTTCTTCTAATAGCGTGGTATCCCAGGTTTCTTGTTTCATTAAGGTTACCGCTTTAGCAGTACCAACCCGACATGGCGTGCATTGACCGCACGATTCATCTTCAAAGAACTTCATCGCATTAACAGCTAAGTTACGTGCTTTATCTTGATTTGAAAACACGATGATAGCCGCCGAGCCAATAAAACAGCCATGTGGTTGTAATGTATCAAAATCTAGAGGTACATCACCTAATGATGCAGGCAATATTCCACCTGATGCCCCACCAGGGAAATAGCCATAAAACTCGTGGCCTTCTTGCATTCCATCACAATATTCAGCAATCAGTTCACGCATCGTAATACCTGCAGGCGCTAAATGAACACCCGGTTTATTAACGCGACCACTGACAGAAAATGAACGTAAACCAACACGATCGTGACGACCGTGATCCGTTAGACAGGATGGGCCTTTTTCTAATATATCGCGTACCCAGTACAAAGTTTCCATATTGTGTTCTAAGGTCGGACGCCCAAACAAACCAACTTGCGCCACAAAAGGTGGACGAAGTCTTGGCATGCCGCGTTTGCCTTCTATAGATTCGATCATTGCTGATTCTTCACCACAGATATAAGCACCTGCACCGCGACGAAGATGAATCATCGGTAGAGTATTGACAGGTGGATTGGCAATTAATTTGGCAATTTCTTTTTCTAATAATTGGCGAATAGCGGCATATTCATCACGCAGATAAATATAAACTTCATTAATACCTGTCGCCCAAGCGGCAATCAACATTCCTTCCAGAAAACAATGCGGATCACGTTCTAAATAATATTTATCCTTGAATGTGCCAGGTTCGCCTTCATCAATATTAACGGCCATCAATTTAGGCTCAGGCTGTTCACGCACAATTCGCCACTTACGGCCAGCGGGGAATCCCGCACCTCCCAAACCACGCAGGCCAGAATCACTCATGGCATCCAGCACTTTATCTACGTTATAGGTTTCATTAATGCATAGTTGATAAGTACTGTAACCACCTTGTTCAATATATTTTTCATAATCAATCGCTTCAAGTTTTTCAGGCTCGATCGCATTGTTATTTACGGCGTCAGCAACAGTAGCTACATCAGCATGTTCAATAGGGTTCATACCCACGACAGCAACTGGGGCTTTATCACAACGGCCAATACAAGGAACACGTTGTACACGTACACCATCACCTAAGCTACTTTCTAATGAATTGATTAAGCCTTCTGCTCCCATCATTTCACAAGTAAGTGATTCACAAACACGTACAGTTAAAGCCGGAGGTGGCGCATCATCTTCTTTAATTACATCAAAATGGTGATAAAACGTTGCAACTTCGTACACTTCAGCTTTTGACAACTTCATTTCACGAGCAAGTGCGACTAAATGGGCTGCCGAAATATGTTGGTAGGTATCTTGAATCTTATGCAGATGTTCGATCAAAAGATCTCTTTGTCTGGCTTCATCACCTAATAAGGCTTGAATCTCAGTTAATGCCTTAGCATCAACTTGTCTGCCTTTTCCTACCGAACGCGGGAGCTTAAGCTTGTTACCAGCTTTAGTAGCACTGAGTTTTTGATCGCTCATTAAGTTCTCTCTTGCTTCAAATATAGTATGGATATTCTCGTAGTATAAATGATTCAAGGAAAAGTAACATTAGCTAGGCAGTGACTTATTGAAGCTATTGTCAACAAAATGGGAATGCACTGCCGTTTTCACTTTAGATTAGAAATAATGTTGAAAAATAATGCAACCAAATAACACTATAAAATCATAATGTTATTGGTTACTTCATCTGGTACTCATAACAACGTACCATTTAACTCACAATCTAATTTAGTTTGCTAAATCTTGCCATGTAGAAACAACTGTATCTGGATTCAATGAAATACTAGTAATACCTCTCGCTAATAACCATTTTGCCAAGTCAGGATGATCAGATGGGCCTTGACCACAAATACCAACATATTTACCCGCATCTTTACAGGCTGTAATCGCCATATCCAACATAGCTAAAACTGCAGGATTACGTTCATCAAATGAACTTGCAACCAATGATGAATCACGATCTAATCCCAAAGTCAGCTGAGTCATGTCATTTGAGCCAATTGAGAAGCCATCAAAATGTTCTAGGAACGCAGATGCCAATACTGCATTAGAAGGTAACTCGCACATCATAATGATACGGAGTCCATTCTTACCACGCTCAAGACCATTTTCTTTCATAATCTCGATAACCGCGGCCGCTTCTGCCGTTGTCCGTACGAACGGAATCATTAGTTCAACATTGGTAAAGCCCATGTCATCCCGAACGCGTTTCATTGCTTTACATTCAAGCTCAAAACATTCTCTAAAATCATCTGAGATGTAACGAGCAGCCCCCCTAAAACCAATCATTGGATTTTCTTCATGAGGTTCAAAATCAGCGCCACCGATTAGATTGGCATATTCATTTGATTTAAAGTCAGATAGACGAACAATTACTTTTTTAGGACTAAAAGAAGCGGCAATTGTTGACACACCTTCCACGATTCGACTTACATAAAATTCAACTGGATCACCATAAGCAGTGGTTCTTTCATAAATAACTTTTTTTACATCATCAGTCATTTTATCAGCATTTATTAACGCTTTAGGATGAATACCAACCATGTTGTTAATGATGAACTCTAAACGCGCTAAACCAACACCATCATTGGGTAATTGAGCAAATGAAAATGCACGGTCTGGATTACCGACATTCATCATTATTTTAACAGGGATTTCTGGCATTTCATTCAGTTGTCGAACGTTATAGTCAAAGTCTAATAAGCCTTCGTAGATATGACCTTCATCACCTTCTGAACAAGAAACGGTAACTTCTGAGCCATCAGCTACTAACTCAGTAGCATCGCCACAACCCACCACTGCTGGCACACCAAGTTCACGAGCAATAATTGCCGCATGACAAGTACGACCACCACGGTTAGTGATAATAGCCGACGCTTTTTTCATGATTGGTTCCCAATCAGGATCGGTCATATCCGTGAGCAAAACATCACCATCTTCAAATTGATCCATTTGATCGAGGCTGTTAAATAATCTAACTCGGCCTTTACCAATTTTTTTACCAATAGAACGCCCAACCGCTAATATGTTGCTGCGTTCTTTTAGGGCATATTCTTCAATGACATTTTCTTGTTGGCTTTGCACAGTTTCAGGGCGTGCTTGAACAATGTAAATTCGGTTATCAATACCATCTTTTGCCCACTCAACATCCATAGGTCGCTTGTAATGTTGTTCAATAGTGACAACCATTTTTGCCAAATTTTCAACTTCATCATCAGTCAAAGAAAATAACACTCTTTGTTTTGGATCAACATCAACCGTTTTGACTGGATTCGTTTCGCCAGAATAAATCATCTGGATTGCTTTCTGCCCTAAAGTACGTCGCAATACAGATGGACGACCTGCAACCAACGTTTGTTTATGCACATAGAATTCATCTGGATTAACAGCGCCTTGAACCACCATTTCACCTAGGCCATAACTACCCGTGATAAACACAACATCTCGAAAGCCGCTTTCGGTATCAAGACTAAAAGCTACCCCTGCGCTGGCGATATCAGAGCGCACCATTTTTTGAATACCCGCAGATAACGCGACTTCATCATGCTCAAAACCTTGATGTTCGCGGTATGAAATTGCACGGTCGTTAAATAAAGAAGCAAATACTTCGCGAATCGATTGTTTGATATTCGCTAGGCCAGATACATTCAAGAATGTTTCTTGTTGTCCAGCAAAAGAAGCGTCTGGTAAATCTTCAGCAGTTGCTGATGAACGTACCGCCCATGTTGCCTCTTGGCCGTATTCTTTTTCTAATTTACCGTAAGCTTCGTCGATTGCTTTTTCCATTTCAGCAGGGAATGGTACCTCGTTAATCCAGCGACGAATATCACTACCTGTAGCCTGCAATGCCGCGATATCTGTAATATCTAACTGATGTAAACGTTCAGCAATTCTTTCTTTTAATCCATCTTGAACGAGAAACTCGCGATATGCGTCAGCAGTCGTTGCAAAACCACCAGGAACTGACACACCTAACGGCGCCAGATTCTGTAGCATTTCGCCTAATGAAGCATTTTTGCCACCAACTCTGGAAACATCATCCATGCTCAATTGGTCTAATCCAACTACATACTCAATCATTATTTAAGCCCTCGTTCATCAATTTATTAATTTATTAATTTATTAATTTATATTTAATTCTAAACTAGTTAGTCATCGTTTTCTGTTAATCCAAATCGCATTGCCTGAACCACGTCACTAGCAATTTCTTCAATAGATGTATCGGTAGTTTCAAATACCGGAATTTTTGCATGCGCAAACATGGCTTCTGAAATTTTAACTTCGCGTTCACAAACCTTAAGTGAAGAGTATTCACTATTAGGTCGACGAGCTCTACGTATTTTACTTAAAGGTACAACTTTTATCGTCAGTGCAACAAGTTTATGTTTATATTTAAGCAAGAAGTCAGGCAATGTATTTTTGTCTAAGTCCTCTTCAGTCAACGGATAATTGCTCACTTTTAGTGAAAAGTTCATCGCTAAATAGAGGCTGGTAGGCGTTTTACCACATCGTGACACACCCACTAATATAACATCGGCCTCATCATATTGATCATAACGCACACCGTCATCATGAGATAGGGAATAATCGATAGCATCAAGTCGTTTCTGATAACTTAGGTTGCCAGAAATCCCACTATTTGCTTGAAATTTTCCTGGGACATGTGACGAGACTTCACCAAAAGTTTGCTCTAATGGTTCTAAAAAGGCATTAAATAGATTAATGATACAAGCATCGGTGCTTTTAAGTATACGTTGTCCATTTTCATCAACCAATGTGCTAAAAACAATGGGTTGCTTTCCTGACGTTCTATATGCGCTCTTAATCTTGTTACTAGCAATAGTCGCCTTTTCCCTAGTATCAATAAAAGATAAGGTTAAAATTTGATAACGTTGATTAGGAAATTGAGCTAATAAAGTTTTGCCGTAATGTGCAGCACTGAGGCCTGTACGGTCAGATACAAAAAATATAGTGCGTAATATTTCGCCTTCATTCAAATCTGAATTAGTCACTTCCGCACCTATTTAATTAGTGGGGCAACTCATTAGTGAATGAGCTATCTCCGACTGAATATGATAAATAAACGTAATATCATATCCAATCTGAGGTGCTGATGCTATGGTTTTGTTCCTGAACGTAGGGTCGCGATATCGGGGCTCACTTCTCGCCTTAATATTTTGCCATTTTTTGTTCTTGGAAAATCCTTCGTCAAATAAACTATTTTCGGTGCTTTATAAACGGCAAGGTGTTTTTTACCAAATGCTAATAACTCATCGGGTGTCACATTCATTCCGTCTTGAAGCACAACATACGCGACCACTAAGTTTTTATCTTTTTCGATCTCTTCGCCTATTGCCGCACACAATCGGCAATTGCTGGATGCGATTTAAAGACACGCTCAATTTCATAGGGTGACACGCGAAATCCAAAACTTTTAATAATGTCGTCTTTTCGACCTAAAAACCAAATATAACCATCTTCGTCGTATCGTGCAAAATCACCGGTAAGAAACCAACCGTCATGTTTTAACTTTGCTGTTTCTTCGGACATATTCCAATATTCAATAAATAAACCTGGGTCAGTATCAGGGACGCAAATCATACCCTCTTGGCCGATTTCAACGGGTAGTAATGTCTCTGGGTCTAATAATTCAATATCGTGACCAGGTTGAGCAAAGCCTGCGGATCCTGGACGAATAGGACGTGATTTTGTTTCACACAGATAATATGAAAATTCCGACATACCAACCGCTTCATAAATACTGATATCGAAACGCGCTTGCCACAATTGTAAAACTTCATCGGATAGATGCTCACCGGCACTCATACAGTGGCGTAAGCTCGGTACATCTTTTTTGCTATAAGCTGTTTTTTGAATAATTTGTCGGTAAATAGTCGGCACACCCACAAATATGGTTGCTTTATGTTTAGCGATTAAACGCGGCCAAGTGTTGGCATCATTTTTACCTTCATGAACAATGACTGTTTTACCTAAATATCAAGCGAGTCACGATCCCCAGGATACAAAAACGGGACATCCAAGTCGCCCTTTTTGCTGAGGAGTACGTGACGGTTAATAATTCACCAGCCGTCCTGCGTCCATGTCGACTTGCACATTGCTCTGTAGAGCAATCCG
>JAGXHJ010000088.1 GCA_024636315.1 Methylophaga sp. | reverse complement strand
TTTAATACCTAATTCTTTACAGGCTCGAAGTACTCGAAGGGCAATTTCCCCTCGGTTAGCAATGACAATTTTATCGATCATGATGTTTCTTTATCCGTAGTTGAGATGTGTAAATTCACCTTTCGGTACAGCTTATTCGATGATAACTAAAGGTTCACCAAACTCAACAGGATTACCATTCTCAACCAAGATCGCTTTTACAGTACCGCTACGGTCAGATTCAATTTGGTTAAACATCTTCATCGCTTCGATAATACATATCACATCGCCAACAGCGACTGATTGGCCAACTTCAACAAATGAAGCCGATTCAGGAGATGATGAACGGTAGAAAGTGCCAACCATTGGCGATTTTACTGCTTTGTTGAAGTTGGCCGCCGCGGGAGCTTCAATCGCTGCTGGAGCCGCAACTGGCGCCGGCGCTTGAGGTGCCGGTGCGTATTGTTGCATTGCTGGTGAAGCCATCATAATCGGTGCTGTTGCGCTAGCACGACTAATGCGTACTGATTCTTCACCTTCTTTAATTTCAATTTCCGCTACATCTGATTCTTGTATTAAATCGATCAGTTTTTTTATTTTACGAATATCCATTTAGATAACCTTATTTAGTGGTGTGTTTTATAGCTGCTTGTAAAGCGAGTTCATAACCTTGGGCTCCTAAACCGCAGATCACACCAAGGGCAATGTCTGAGAGATAGGAGTGATGTCGGAATGTTTCCCGTGCATGCACATTGGATAGGTGCACTTCAATAAAAGGCACTTCAATGGCAGATAAAGCATCGCGAATGGCAACGCTAGTATGGGTAAATGCGGCGGGGTTGATAATAATAAAGTCGGTATCATCGGTGCGAGCAACGTGAATTTTATCGATCAATTCATGTTCAGCATTCGATTGGAAGTTTTCGAGTTGATATCCAGCGACAAAGGCTTGTGACGTTAAGCGCTGGCCAATATCTAATAGCGTATCAGAGCCATAATGCTCGGGCTCTCGCGTCCCTAGAAGATTCAGATTGGGGCCGTGCAACACGAGAATTTTTGCCATTGTGATGGTTTCGCCATGGTGGATTAATTAGGCGAATTTTGCACCAAGGGTTAATTATTGTCCAGTTTTTTAACTGAAAATGGGCTTTATGTCGCTAAGTTCGGCGAAATGTGTTGTTTATTTGATTATGACTTAATAATCGGTAGTTTATTAAGATGGTCGATTAATTCTGGAGCGCTGGTGCCTCCGATTAAACGGTATTGTGAGTATTCTTTACCACTAGCATCAAAAAATAACAGGGTTGGCGGGCCAAATAAGCCAAAGTGTTTTAATAATGTTCTTTGCTCTTCCGTGTAGTCGGTAATATCTACTTGTATCAGTGTGGTGCCGGTTAGCGCGGCGGCAACACTGGCATCTTGAAAAGTGGTGGCTTCCATTTTTTTGCAATCCACACACCAGTCAGCATAAAAATCCAGCATAGCGGGTTGCTTTGATTGAGCGAGTAATTGCTCAAGTTCGGCTAAGTTATTAATTTGAGTAAATGCCAATCCGTGATTAGCTTGTTTATTGTCTTGCTCTGTTTGGGCTATGGCCTGTAATGGTTGCCAAATATTATGACTGCCACTGGCGCCGCCGATAATCAATAGACTGCCATAGATTAACAAAATAAGTCCTAGTCCTTTCCTGAGCTTTTCCCAACCGTTGGCGTCAATAGAAAGCATATTTAAGGCGCCAAGATATACCGCAGAGACAATCAATAAACCGCCCCATAGTAATAAGCTTACCCAGCCTGGAATGATACGTTCTAACATCCAGATGGCGAGCCCCAGCATTAAAATGCCAAATATTGCTTTGATAGTGTTCATCCAGTCACCTGCTTTCGGTAATAACGAACCCGCAGATGTGCCAATAATTAAAAGTGGTAAACCCATACCCATACTAAGCATAAATAAAGCAAGGCCGCCCAATACGGGGTCGCCATGTTGACCTATAAAAATAAGCGCACCCGCCAGCGGCGGTGCTAAACATGGTCCGACAATTAAGCCCGACAATAAACCCATTACAGCGGCACCGGCGAGACTACCACCTTGTTGCTGATGACTAATTTGGTGCAGTCGATGTTGTAATGCATGGGGTAATTGCAACTCGAACAAGCCAAACATCGAGAGTGATAAAATGACAAATAAGCCACTAAAACTGCCAATAATCCAAGGGTTTTGGAACATCGCTTGCAGGTTCTCTCCTAACAATCCGGTCATGACACCTGCAGCCGTATAGGTAACTGACATGGCTAATATATAGCTTAAAGATAATATAAATGCTCGATGGGTAGTGATGCGTTCACCACCGCCGACAATGATGCTAGATAAAATCGGGATCATTGGGAACACACAGGGCGTGAAGGCAAGTAATAATCCTAGTCCAAAAAAGCCCAGCATAATTTTGATTAGACTGTCTTCAGCTAAGCTTTGTGCAATACGATCTTGATCTGTAATGATTGAAACCGCCGACAGCTTCTGAGTCGTGTTGATAGTCGTTTGCGTATCGTTTCCAGTTATTGCAGGAAGGGTGAGTAATATCGTTTTATTTGTTGGGGGATAACAAATATTGAAGGTTTCTGAGCAACCTTGATAATGTGCTTTCAGTGTGATTTGCTGGCTTGCATTAGTGCGTTTAATGGGTAAAACAACGTCAGTGTCGTGATGATAAACTTCACTTAAACCGAAGGTCTCATCCATTTTATTTTCACCGGCAGGCAATGAAAACGTTAATAATTGAACGTTTTCATTGTCAAGTAGTTCAAATTTAATTTTGTCACGATAAAGATAATTACCTTTGGCAATTTGCCAGCCTGCTAATAGGGTTTGTGGATCTTGAATTTGAGCAGAAAAAATAAAAACTTCATCAACATCGGGTGGCGTATCGAATTCATTTCCTAAGCCAAGACTATCCAGTAAGCCGGGCCGCGCTTGAACGCTAAAGCTGAGCACTAGCAAGAATAAAAAGAAATATTTTTTCATAGGTAACATTGGCCGCTAAGAGGTATGTATAAGCAGACAATCTTAACAACTGATAGTTACAACATACAGAGCAAAAATCGAATTAATCGTGCCAAACCGTCATAATATTGTGATAATTCGGAAATCTATTGATAAAAGAAGGTTCACACGTTGTGGAAATAAAAACTATACATCACCTTGAAACGCAGGCAATGAAAAAAAGCCACAATGAGCTGGCACGTATCGGTTTCGCCTTATTCTTTTTAGTTGGTGTTTTAGCGTATAGCTTTGCCACCAGTGGCGGTGTACCAAATCATCTTTTCTTAGCGATTGCCGCTGTTTTTGGTGGTTATATGGCGATGAATATCGGTGCCAATGATGTTGCCAACAATGTTGGGCCTGCCGTAGGTTCCAAAGCGCTTACGATGGGGGGCGCAATTGTAATTGCAGTGATTTTCGAGGCGGGAGGCGCCTTTATCGCTGGTGGTGATGTTGTATCTACAATCAAAAAAGGCATTATAGATATTAATGGTTTTGGTGGTGATACCGACAGTTTTTTATGGGCCATGATGGCCGCATTATTGGCTGCTGCCTTGTGGTTAAATATCGCGACGATGGCTAAAGCGCCTGTATCGACAACGCATTCTATTGTTGGTGGCGTTATGGGTGCTGGGATTGCCGCTGCAGGATTTGGTATTGTTAATTGGGCCACCATGGCGAAGATTGCTAGTTCATGGGTGATTTCACCGTTAATCGGCGGGATAGTCGCCGCTGGTTTTTTATTGGCGATTAAAAAAACCATAATTTTTCGTGAAGATAAAATTAGCGCTTCGTACATTTGGGTGCCTTATTATGTGGCCTTTATGGCATGGGCGTTTGTTACCTATTTAGTACTTAAAGGCTTGAAATCAATTTGGCCCAATATTCTCACTTTAAGTAATGACCTGATGTTTTTTACTGTCGAGGTGACTAAAAAACCAACGTTTACCACTGCCGCGCTATTGGGCGTTGTAGCAGCGGTAATTGTTTACTTTATTGTTAAGCGATCGCTTAAAGCTAAATTACATCGGTTAAGTAATGATCGTGATAGTGTGAATGTGTTGTTTACTATTCCGCTGATTTTCGCTGCGGCACTACTGAGTTTTGCCCATGGTGCAAATGATGTCGCTAATGCAATTGGTCCTTTGGCGGCCATTAATGATGCGGTGATGACCGGCGGTATTACAACGTCAGCGGGTATTCCTTTTTGGGTTATGGGTGTAGGTGCCTTTGGTATCGCGATAGGTTTGGCATTGTATGGCCCTCGATTGATAAAAACCGTAGGTAGTGAAATTACGGAATTGGATCAGATGCGTGCGTTTTCAGTGGCAATGGCTGCTGCCATTACCGTTATTATCGCTAGTCAATTAGGTTTGCCAGTGAGTTCTACGCATATTGCAATTGGTGGTGTATTTGGTGTTGGTTTCTTACGGGAATGGTTAGATTCCACGATCAGCATTGAAGCTGAAATTCAGCATGACAAGGAAGAGATTGAGTCAGAAAAAAAGCGTCGTAATGCTTTACGGCATGAGCTTAAAGATTTGCGTAAAAAAGCCATTAAATCTACGGAAGACTACCGACGCATTACCGATCTTTATGCTGCCATTGATGAAGAAAGAGATGCCATTAGGCTCTTCAAAAAAGAACTGAAAAAGGATGAAAAAACCTTATACGTTAAACGTGATGCAATTAAAAAAATTGTCACCGCGTGGGTTATCACTGTCCCAGCGGCAGCGGTGTTGGCTGCCTCGGTGTTTTATATGATTAAAGGTATTATGACATAGGCTTCGGAGATGAATCGAGCGCACAGTATTCTTAAATCCATATTCGGTTATGATGAATTTCGGCACGCTCAACAGGAAATAATTCAAGAGTTATTGAATGGCAATGATGCACTAGTTTTAATGCCGACGGGCGGTGGTAAGTCACTGTGTTACCAAATCCCCGCACTGGTACTAGAAGGTACCGCTGTTGTCGTCTCGCCGCTGATTGCTCTCATGCAAGATCAGGTCGATGCTTTACGTCAGTTAGGTATTAAAGCTGCATTCCTTAACTCAAGCTTGAGTCAAAATGATGCCTATAATATTGAACAACGGCTGATCAATGGTGAACTTGATCTGCTTTATGTAGCACCTGAACGCTTGCAAAATAGTGCCATGTTAGCCTTGCTAGATCGTTGTAAATTATCGTTATTTGCAATTGATGAAGCACATTGTGTATCGCAATGGGGTCATGATTTCCGACCTGATTATCAGCAACTAAAACTACTGCACCAACGATATCCAACTATACCTAGAATTGCGCTCACGGCGACAGCTGATCAACGTACGCGTGATGAAATTATCAGCCAGCTCCAATTAGATGATGCCCGCGTTTTCATTAATAGTTTTGATCGACCGAATATTCACTATGCTATCTCTGAAGGTAATAATGCCAAGCAACGATTATGGCAATTTCTAGAGGATAATCATCCTCAGGATGCCGGTATTGTTTATTGCCTATCGCGTAAAAAAGTAGAAGACATCGCCGGTTGGCTAACAGAGCAGGGTCGAATGGCTTTACCCTATCATGCAGGGCTACCGCAGGAAGTACGGCAACGTAACCAACAGCGTTTTTTACGTGATGAAGGCGTCATTATTATTGCGACGATAGCCTTTGGCATGGGTATCGATAAGCCTGATGTGCGGTTTGTTGCCCATCTGAATTTGCCAAAAAGCATTGAAGCCTATTACCAAGAAACGGGTCGTGCTGGCCGTGATGGTGCGCCCGCCAATGCCTGGATGGCCTATGGTCTGCAAGATGTCATTACGCTACGCCAGTTTATGCAAGATTCTAAAGCCGATGAAGCGCATAAACGGATGGAACATCACAAGCTCGAATCGATGTTGGGACTGTGTGAGCTTATTACCTGCCGCCGCCAATCTTTACTCACTTATTTTGATGAGGAAAGCCCCGAACCTTGTGGTAATTGTGATAATTGTTTACAGCCACCGGCGAAGTGGGATGGTACTGAATCAGCACAAAAAGCCTTATCGTGTATTTACCGAACCGAGCAACGTTTTGGGGTGAATTACATCGTTGATATTTTGCATGGCAAAGCAGATGAACGTATACAACGTAATGGCCACGATAAAATTAGTACGTTTGGTATCGGCAAAGATACCTTGGTCACCGAGTGGCGAAGTCTATTTAGACAATTAATTGCGCTGGGTTATATTGATATTGATGTCGAGCGCCATGGCGCATTGTGTCTAACTGAAAAATGTCGACTGATCTTACGTGGTGAACAAACCTTAGAATTAAGGAAACAGGTCAAACAAGATAAAACCACCACAGACAAAAAGCAGAAAACGGCTGTGCGTCCACAAGATAAACCGCTATGGGATGCCTTGCGGGCATTACGAACGTCGTTGGCAGAAGATGCGGGTGTGCCGCCTTATGTGATTTTCCATGATGCCACTTTGCAAGAAATGGTCAAAAAAAGACCATTAACCGAGCAGGACATGAATCGTATTTCAGGTGTCGGCGGCCAAAAATTAGCGCGTTATGGCAAGGTTTTCCTCGCTGAAATCAGCCAATATCCTCTATCAGAATTATTGGATAATCGCCTGAGTGCTACAGTCAATGAAACCTTGGTGCTCTATCAGCAAGGCATCGATATTGAACAAATTGCACTACAGCGTGAGGTTAAGGCTAGCACTATCTACACACATTTAGCCGATGCAATCGAAGTTGGCTTGCTTGATGTGCATGACGTAACAGGTTTATCTAAGGCCGAGTTTAATGAAATCGTATTTGTGCTTGAATCTCAAGAAGATCAAGAAAAAGGCCGATTGAAACCAGTCTATGATGAGTTGGCTGGCGAGTATGATTATGGTCTTTTAAAGTGTGTGCAGGCGGCTATTTAACTGGCTGTTACAAAACTGTAACATTTAGTCGCTATGATTGATGGATCAACAAAGGGTCAGGAGCGAAAATAATGACAACAATGATTTTGGTAGTAGAAGATGACGTAGCAATTCGAGATATGCTGTGTTTTTCACTCAAACAAATGGGCTATGGCTGTGTGGCGGCTAGTGATGGCGAACAAGGTTTAGAGTGCTTAAAAATACAGCAACCTGATTTGATCTTGTTGGATTGGATGTTGCCAGGCATTGATGGCATTGAGTTTATCCGCCGCTTACGTGCCAATGAATTTCTCGCTAATATCCCCGTTATTATGCTTACTGCAAAAGGTGAAAGTGAGGATCTGGTCAAAGGTTTGAGTGTTGGCGCTGATGATTATGTGAATAAACCCTTTTCTCCGCCCGAATTAGGCGCTCGAATTAAGGCTGTTTTACGCCGTTGTAATCCCACAGAATCTGGTGGCAAGCAAACTATTGAATGTGAGCGGTTGATATTAGATACTAAGAGTCATCGCGTCACGGTTGATGGCGAGCGTATTGATTTGGGACCGACAGAATTTCGCCTGTTACATTTCTTTATGAAAAATACTGACCGGGCCTATAGTCGTGGACAATTGCTAGATTATGTTTGGGGTGATACGGTCTATATTGAAGAGCGTACCGTTGATGTGCATATTCGTCGATTACGAAAAGCATTAGAACCATCAGGTTATGAAAACTTCGTACAAACAGTACGTGGCGTGGGTTATCGTTTTTCTGCTGAAATGTAGGTACTACTGAATGCAATGGGATTATTGGCGCCTGCTGACTATTGTGAGTTTGTCCGGCTTTGTTGGGCTGTTATTTGGGCAGATGATGACATTCATGTTTCTGGCCTCCTTTGCCTATGCCCTATGGTTACAGAATACTTGGTATCAACTCTGGCATTGGTTACAAAAGCCGAAAAAAAATCCCTCACCCTCGGCCGAGGGAATAATTGACGATGTTTGTCGACAGGTCGAACATGTTCGACAACAAAATAGTTCACGCAAAAAAAAGCTTGCTGGCTATCTTAAACGCTTCCAATCAGCGACAGCTGCACTCCCAGATGGAATAATTGTTTTAGGTGATTATGACCAAGTGACTTGGGCTAATCATTCGGCAGCGGTGTTATTAGGCGTGCGTTGGCCAAGAGATGGTAATGTCCGAGTTAATAACCTCATTCGCGATCCAGCCTTTCAGCAGTTGCTCAATGAGCCAGTGAGTAAGGAAGGGGGAGTAACGGTGAGTTCCCCACTTAATCCATCCATGGCATTAGAGATGAAAGTGGTTAGTTATATGGGCGATGGTCGAATGTTGATTGTCCGTGATATGACACAGACGATTAAGTTACAACGTATGCGTCGAGACTTTGTAGCAAATGTTTCGCATGAATTAAGAACGCCTTTGACCGTGTTGCGTGGCTACTTGGAAACTTTCACCGAAGATAGTCCTGCTGAGCAGTGGGCAAGTGTCTTGCCGATTATGCGTCAGCAAACCGATCGCATGCACATCATGATTAAAGATTTACTTTCGTTATCTCAATTAGAGACAGGTGAGAAAAGGTTACATTCATTGCCTATCGATATGAGCATGTTTCTTCGTGCCATTGTCGAAGATGCAAAGTGTCTTCGACAGTTTGCCGAGCATGATATTCAATTGGGCTCTATCAGTGACCAATGGTTGCTGGCGGATCCAGATGAATTACGAAGTGCCGTGTCTAATCTAGTATTTAATGCCGTGAAATATACACCACCCGCCTGTAAAATCGAGGTGAGCTGGCAAGTCGATAATAATAACGGCTCCATCGTGGTGCGTGATGAAGGCGAAGGGATTGCCGAGCATCATCTTGACCGATTAACCGAGCGCTTTTATCGCGTAGACAGCGGGCGAACTTCAACTTCAGGTGGTACAGGACTGGGTTTAGCGATTGTGAAGCATGTCTTGCAACGCCATGGCGCAGTACTGAATATTACCAGTGAATTAGGTGAGGGCAGTCGCTTTTCTTGCGATTTTCCCAGAGTAAAAATAATCGATAAACCTATGGTGTGACTGAGTTTATTTAGGCTTGTAACATAACTGTCATAATTATTTCATATCATTGTCATATTGAAGCGGGATACTTACCGCAGTAATTTGATTACTACTTATTTTTATTTGGGAGTTGCACAACAATGTTCAAGAAAAAATTAGCAATTTTAGGCGCCGCGGTAACGTTGGCTTTTTCTACGACGACTTTTGCCGGCGAAGTTGATCCAGCATTGGCCGATTATTCAAAAGTAAGCGGTATTTCAGGTAGCTTATCAAGTGTTGGTTCTGACACTTTGGCTAACTTGATGACACTTTGGGCTGAAGAGTTTAAACGTGAATATCCAAATGTTAGCATTCAAATTCAAGCGGCTGGTTCATCTACTGCACCACCGGCATTGACTGAAGGTACATCAAATTTCGGTCCAATGAGCCGTAAAATGAAAGACGGTGAAGATGCTGCGTTTGAAGCTAAATATGGCTACAAAGCAACACCGATTCGTGTTGCGATCGATGCTTTAGCGGTATTCGTACATAAAGATAACCAAATCGAAGGTTTAACTATTCCTCAAGTAGATGCCATCTTCTCTGCAACACGTAAATGTGGTAATCCTGAAGATATCACGGATTGGAGTCAACTTGGTGCCGATCTAGGTAATATTCAAATCTATGGTCGTAACTCTGTATCAGGTACTTACGGTTACTTTAAAAAACATGCGTTATGTAAAGGCGATTACAAAAATAGCGTAAATGAGCAACCTGGTTCAGCATCTGTAGTTCAAGGTGTAACTAAATCATTGAACGGTATTGGTTACTCAGGTATCGGCTACAAAACATCTGGTGTTAAAGCGGTAGCTTTGGCTAAAGAAGCGGGTCAACCGTTTATCGCTGCCAGCGAAGAAAATGCAGCTAATGGTACTTACCCATTATCACGTTACCTATACGTTTACGTGAATAAAGCGCCTAACAAACCATTAGCGCCTATTGACCGTGAATTTATTACAATGATTCTAGCTAAAGTAGGTCAGAAAGTAGTAATTAAAGATGGCTACATTCCATTACCAGCTTCAGTAGTAGAAAAAGAACTTGCAAAACTTAAATAAGTTTTTGTAAGAAGTATCTTAAAATGCCTCGCACATCTGTTGTGCGAGGCATTTTATTATCTAATATAATGAAAAGTTGATTGAACACAGTCTGTTTTTTATTGTGTTATAGCAGGCATGTTTGGTGATAAGTCAAATATGTGAATGAGGTTATACACCTCAATTTGATAATGGTATCTGATTTTATGGTTGAACATTCATCGCAGCATAGTGTGTTACCCGCACCGAATTCTCCGGTAGCAATACGCCGTCGCGCATGGCGCGAATTTAAAGATCGCCTGGCCAGATATGGTGTAGCGGTAGGTGGTGTATCGGTCATATTTGCTATTGTGCTTATTTTCTTTTATTTGCTGTATGTAGTTATCCCGTTATTTTATGGCGCTGATATCGAATCAGAGGCGCAATACAAAACTAACATTAGCCATAGCACTCATTTAACCTTAAACGAATATAACGACGTTGCATTAACGCTTGATATGCAAGGTAAGGTTGAGTTTTTTGACGCGAATAGTGGTAAACCTCTTCTCGATGTTGCATTGCCATTACCAGAGCAAGCCAATATCGTTAGTTTTAGCAAAGGTGCGGCGACAACGGGTGTTTTTGCTTATGGTTTTGATGATGGTAAAGCGTTAGTTTTTCAACAAGATTACAAAATAAGTTACCCTACGGGTACGACACGAAAAATTACTCCGTTAATCCTCTACCCATTAGGTGAGCAAGCGCAAACTGTTGATAGCAAAGGGCAAGCATTACGCCTATTAAGTGTACAAAGTAATTCTGATCACACAACTCTAGTCGGCTTAACGCAGGATAATCGCGTTGTGCTAAAAAGCCTGATTCGTGAACAAGACTTTTTGGATGAAGATGCATTCACCATTGAGGAGAAAACGGCAGAAATTAAACTTGATGCCAAAGACGATATCACGCACTTACAAATGGATATTGATCAGCGTGAATTATATTTGGCTGATAGTCATGGCTTCATAAGCTATTTTGATATTACCAATATTGAAGCACCACGACTAATTCAGAAGATTAAAGGAGTGCCTTCCGGCGTTAAAATTACCACCTTAGAATTTTTGACAGGCGGTATTTCAATTTTAGTGGGCCGCAGTGATGGTCAGATTGATCAGTGGTTCCCTGTTCGAGATGTTAATAATAACTATACCTTGCATAACGTTCGTAGTTTTAATGATCAAAGTACAGCCATCATAGCTATTTCGCCTGAATATGCCCGTAAAGGTTTTCTTGCTTTAGATGACAGTGGCAAACTCGGAATTTATCACACGACAGCGCACCGCACTTTACTGGTAGAGCCTTTGGTGACGGGTGACAATGCCATCATTATGGCGATATCACCTCGCGCTAATGGCTTGATCAGTATGACGGCCGATGGACAGACTAAATTAACCTACATAGATAATGAACATCCAGAAATTTCATGGCATTCATTGTGGGAAAAAGTCTGGTATGAAAGCCGAGATAAACCTGAATATATTTGGCAATCTTCATCAGCAAGTAACGACTTTGAACCTAAGTTTAGTTTGAGTCCGTTGACCTTCGGCACGATTAAAGCGGCATTTTATGCCATGGTTATCGCAGTACCATTAGCCATAATGGGCGCGATATTTACCGCCTATTTTATGTCGCCAAAAATGCGAACATTTGTGAAGCCGACCATTGAAATTATGGAGGCCTTGCCTACCGTTATTTTGGGGTTCCTTGCCGGGTTGTGGTTAGCGCCTATTATTGAAGGCAATCTTCCAGGTGTTTTTTCGATATTGATTTTATTACCGGTTATGACGGTACTCACTGCATGGTCCTGGACTAAATTACCTCGACGTTTTCGTGAGAGTATTCCTGATGGCTGGGAAGCCGCTATTTTGATACCTGTTGTGATCATGGTCGGCGTAGTCTCTATGATGGCAAGTCCATCAATAGAATTGTGGTTGTTTGATGGCAATATGCCGCAATGGTTGAATGATATTGGTGTGGATTTTGATCAGCGTAACTCTTTAGTGGTTGGGTTAGTGATGGGTTTTGCCGTTATTCCAACTATCTTCTCCATAACTGAAGATGCTATTTTCTCTGTTCCTAAACACCTTACGGTAGGTTCATTGGCCTTAGGTGCAACACCATGGCAAACATTGATACGCGTTGTCTTATTAACTGCAAGTCCTGGTATCTTTTCTGCGGTAATGATTGGTTTAGGCCGAGCAGTCGGTGAAACGATGATCGTATTAATGGCTACAGGTAATACGCCGATTATGGACTTTAATATATTCGAAGGTTTCCGTGCCTTGTCAGCAAATATAGCGGTTGAAATGCCTGAAGCAGAAGTGGCAAGTTCACATTATCGCGTGTTGTTCCTTGCGGCCTTAGTGCTGTTCATGGCGACATTTGTCTTCAATACGGTGGCTGAGATTGTGCGTCAGCGTTTACGTACTAAATACAGCAGTCTTTAAGGCTAGGTGGAAAAAAACATGTTAAATAAATCATTTTCTTCTTGGTATAAAAGCGGTAGCCCTTGGGTATGGCTTAATGCGGGTGCGGTAAGCATCAGTTTAGTCATGGTGGTAGGATTGTTATTGTTAATTGCCGTGCGTGGTCTGGGACATTTTTGGCCTGCCGACATCATGTCAATTACCTACAACGACCCAGATAAAAAATCGATTACCTTGGTTGCCGAAGATGTTGAAACAGAAGTTGTATCCGCTGTGCGATTAAAAAAAGTAGGCGTTCATCTGCCGGAAGGGCAAGTAACGGGTGAACGGCATTTATTGAAAGTCGGTAACCGTGATTATTTCGGCCTAGATTTTCTTTGGATAAATGGTTTGTGGATGGGTGAAATAAGCTATCCAGAAGACCTCGTCGCAATTGAGCGTAGAGAGTGGGGTAATTTTTATGGCTATCTCACCAAGGTCAAGCAACAAGGTGATGTGGTTGCTGCTGGTGATGAGGCATGGGATGAATTGCAAAAACGTCTAGAACGAAGCAATAGCCTTGTCGCCGAGATAAAAGACATCGAAAAAAATGAGGTTGGCAAAATAAATCATGGTTTAGAAGAATTACGCTTACAAAAACGCCAACATGAATTAGACGGCCTGCCAGAAGGTTCATTGGAATATCATGAAATAGAACAAGAACGTAAGCAATGGAATGTTAGTTATAAAGGTTTACAAAAACAATTAGCCGATTTGTATGCAGCATTAAATCGTGATCAGATCATGGTGACTATATCTGATGGTCGCGAAGTTGAACTTCCTTTAGCTCAAGTAATTGATATATATCGTCCTAACGGCATGAATGTACTCGAAAAATTAGGCTTCTATTTTAAAGAAGTGTGGAAATTTATCTCTGGTGAGCCGCGAGAAGCGAATACAGAAGGCGGTATCTTTCCAGCCATTTTTGGCACGGTAATGATGGTAATGATCATGGCGGTATTGGTGACGCCATTTGGGGTTGTTGCTGCTGTTTATATGAAAGAATACGCAAGACAAGGGCCGATGATACGTTTAATTCGTATTGCTGTGAATAACCTTGCTGGGGTGCCCTCTATTGTTTATGGCGTGTTTGGTCTGGGCTTTTTTGTTTATTTCTTAGGAGGAAACATTGATGAGATATTCTTCCAAGCAAAACTGCCATCGCCTACTTTTGGTCAACCGGGCATGTTGTGGGCATCATTAACCTTAGCAATATTGACCGTTCCTGTCGTTATTGTGGCGACAGAAGAAGGTTTGTCACGTATTCCTCGTGCGATTCGTGAAGGTAGTTTGGCCTTAGGTGCGACCAAAGCAGAAACTTTATGGCGAACCGTATTACCAATGACCGCGCCAGCTATGATGACCGGTTTGATTTTGGCGGTAGCCCGTGCTGCTGGTGAAGTTGCACCACTGATGATGGTCGGCGTAGTAAAATTGGCCCCAGCATTAGCTGTTGATAATATTGCCCCGTATTTACATTTAGATCGTCAATTTATGCATTTGGGTTTCCATATCTACGATGTAGGTTTCCAAAGCCCTAATGTTGAAGCGGCAAGACCACTGGTTTATGCGACAGCATTCTTATTAGTACTGATCATTATTATATTGAATATGTCAGCGATTTCGATTCGGAATCGTTTGCGTGAAACCTCCAAAGCAAGTGAGAATTAAGATGGAAGCAACGACACTACAAAAAACACCGACGGCAGCACGGTCAATTGATATTGAATCAATGCAGCGTGGACCTAAGCTTAATATGTCAAATGAGACGACCTGCCTAGAAGTGAAAGATTTCAATCTGTTTTATGGTAGTAAGCAAGCCTTACATGGTATTAACATGAAGATTGCCAAGAACAGAGTAACGGCATTTATCGGCCCGAGTGGTTGTGGTAAATCAACCTTATTACGTTGCTTTAACCGGATGAATGATTTAATTGATACCGTAAGTATTGAAGGTGAAATGCTCTTAGATAGCAATGATATCAATGCGCAATCAGTGAACGTAGCTGATTTACGTCGTCAAGTTGGTATGGTGTTTCAAAAGCCAAATCCATTCCCTAAATCTATTTATGAAAACGTGGCTTACGGCTTACGTATTCAGGGTGTTAATGACCGTGCAACGCTAGATAAAGTGGTCGAGTCATCACTAAAAGGTGCGGCATTGTGGGATGAAGTGAAAGATCGTTTACATGAATCAGCGATGGGAATGTCAGGTGGTCAGCAGCAACGTTTAGTTATTGCCCGTGCTATTGCGATTGAACCGGAAGTATTGCTACTCGATGAGCCTGCATCGGCATTAGATCCTTTATCAACACTGAAAATCGAAGAGTTGATCTACGAGTTGAAGGACAAATACACCATCGTTATTGTTACCCATAATATGCAGCAAGCGGCACGAGTATCTGATTACACGGCGTTTATGTATATGGGCGAGTTGATTGAATTTGGTGCGACTGACGAGTTATTCACTAATCCAAGCAAAAAACAAACAGAAGATTATATTACAGGCCGTTACGGTTAATTAAGAGGCTCTTTTACAGTAGGTCTCAATGTCACAACACGGATTAGGAGTTAAGTAATGGTTACCAATTCACAGCATATTTCCCAGCAGTTTGAAAAAGAACTGCAAGATGTTCGTTCTCGCGTATTAGCGATGGGTGGATTATTAGAACAGCAAGTTAGCAATGCGCTAGAAGCCTTAATGACGGGTAATACCGAATTAGCACGACTGGCCATTGATGCCGATAAAGAAGTTAATTCTTTAGAAATGAGCATTGATGAAGAATGCATTCAAATTATTGCCTTGCGTCAGCCTACAGCAGGGGATTTAAGGTTGGTGACTGGTATATTAAAAACCATTACAGATCTTGAGCGTATCGGTGACGAAGCGACTAGCATTGCTAAAATGGCGCTTAATTTATCGGAAAAAGATCGGCCTAAGAAGAATTATCGCGAGTTACAAACGCTAGGTACTCACGTTTGTACTATGCTCCGTGATGCTTTGGATGCCTTTGCACGTTTTGATGTCGATCAAGCATTCAAAGTCGCGAGTGAAGACCAATATATAGATGCTGAATATGAAAGTATTGTGCGTCAGCTTATTACTTATATGATGGAAGATCCTCGAGCCATTACGCGGGTGATTGACATGATGTGGTCTGCTCGGTCATTAGAGCGAATTGCCGATCATGCTCATAATGTATGTAAACACATTATCTACTTGGTGGAAGGTAAGGATGTACGTCATCTCAGCATTGAAAAAATGGAAAAGATGCTTAATCGTACACCTTGATCTAGATGACTTAGTTATTATTGGACGTTGTAATGACACGCTATAAATAATCATTATCAGAAAGCTGGTCAGGCAGGTCGAAGTCATGCAAAATGGCAATGACCTCAGAAAATAAGTGACTAAAATGGAACAACAGACTGAAAATGATATTTTAGCGGCCGTTGATCTAGGCTCCAACAGCTTTCATATGATTATTGCTCGATTGCGTGATGGTCATTTTCAAGTCGTAGATAAGCTTCGTGAAATGGTGCAATTGCGAGCTGGTTTAGATAAACATAATGAATTATCTGATGAGGCTCAGGCACGAGCCATTGCTTGCCTAGAACGATTTGGTGAACGAATAAAAGATTTGCCCGCAAGTAGTGTGCGTGTAGTGGGCACTAATACTTTACGGATCGCTGAAAATAGTCGGCCCTTTTTACGTAAGGCGCGTGTAGCACTTGGCCATTCAATTTCTATCATCGCCGGTGAAGAAGAGGCCCGACTAGTCTATTTGGGGGTTGCGCATGCCTTAGCCTTTGATAATTCTCGTCGACTAGTTATTGACATCGGTGGTGGCAGTACGGAATTTATTATTGGCGAAGGGTTTAATGGTTTAAGACGTGAAAGTTTAGAAATGGGCTGTGTCAGTTTTTCCCAGCGATTTTTTGCTGATGGCACGATTACTAGAACGCGAGTTCAAATTGCTTTAATTGCCGCCGGCTCACGGATACGTGCTATTCAGCAACCCTATCGAAAAATGGGCTGGACGGAGGCTGTTGGCGCATCCGGTACAATTCGTAGTGTTGCCAATATAGTTAAAGAGAATGGTTGGGCAGATGACGGTGTGATAACGCCTGAGTCAATTGATAAAATTATTGATGCAATGATTAATGCAGGACATGTAGATGCCTTGCAAATTGAAGGTTTAAGCAGTGAACGTACGAATGTTTTGGCGGGCGGCGTGTGTGTCTTAAAGGCAGCCTTTGAACGCCTTAATATTGAGCGGATGATTGTGTCTGATGGTGCCTTACGTGAAGGTTTATTGTATGACTTGTTGGGACGTATTCAACATGATGATGAACGCGATCGAACCGTAGTTTCCTTAGCGAGACGTTATCAGGTTGATGAAGATCATGCTGAACGAGTCAGTGTCATGGCAACGCAGTTATTTGAGCAAGTGGCTAAAGACTGGTTGATTGATAATGACGATCATCTGCAACATTTGCAGTGGGCGGCAAAATTGCATGAAGTAGGCTTGTCTATTTCTCATGACCAATTTCACAAACACGCCGCCTATCTAGTTGAAAACTCCGATTTACCTGGCTTTTCGCGAGAAGAACAACATGCTTTGGCGGTGATTGTACGCGGCCAACGTCGCTCATTTCCGCGGAAAGAACTCAGAAAATTACCCGAAGAATTGCAACAATCAACAGAGCGTTTAACGGTATTATTACGGTTGGCGATGGTCTTCAATCGTGGTCGTTCTGAACAAACAGATACCTTTGTTGCTTTAACCGTTAAGGAAAAAGGTTTACGTTTAAATTTGCCCGCGGGTTGGTTGAGTGAGCATCCTCTGACAGAGTCAGATCTTCTGCGCGAAGCTGAGTACCTAAAGGATATCGGACTTAAACTAAAGATTCGTGAAAGTTTACCGAACTAACATTTTGTCAGCCTGTCTTAGGAGGATAGGAGAATGTTATGTCACGAATTAAGATAATCATATTGATTTGTTTGATCAATAGCGGATTTGTTCAGGCAAATGAATCGCTAGTGCTGGAAAGTGCTTCTGGCGATACCTTAATGTTTCATCGATTGAATAACGGTGAGATTTGGGGAAGTTTAATGATCACCGATCGAGTTTCTGATAGTTTTGCTGATCATGAACTTATTGTGATGCAAATAGATCAGAATCAGCCCATTAAATTAGATCAAGCCAAGCGCTGTGGAGGGGGTAAAGGAGATACTTCACAACAAGTGGGTTATTCTTTCGAGACTGAAGCATCTCAAGATAAGTGGCAATTTAACCAAGTCGAGGCGGTCAAGCCGGATATCCTCAAGCTAGCGGGCTGGGATAAAGAGATATATCAGCATATGCGATCGGATCGCCGACCAGAAGTAGTCGATTTTCCTATTCGCGGCTCACTGGCCATAGATAGTTTATGGCAGCAAGTCACTCAAGGTGACGTTATTGTATTTCGCTATGTAACTGATGCCGCTGAAACACGGCAGGCTGAATTTGATTTGCACTCAAAGCAGGATGTGATATTTAAGCTCAAGTCCCTTAGGCATTGAGTTACCTACTTTCGACGCACTACATGGAACGATGCGATAGCGAGTAAGTAGTGCAAGCCCCCAGTAGGAGTCGGTAATTACAGTAGCTTTCGTAGCGCAGCGAAGAATAGTGCAGTAATTACATCCTCACTCCGTCAGTCGTTTGAGAGCC
>JAGXHJ010000087.1 GCA_024636315.1 Methylophaga sp. | reverse complement strand
TGATGGCAATGTGAAACGTCATACATTAGAACGAATCGAATCAATGATATTAGGGGCTGCAGGTAAAACGCTGGGGTATAAAGCACTTATTGGAAAATCGTATTTTCCTGAAAGTGGTATTAATGTATGTTAGTCCCTTAAAATTACTGTTATGGCTTTAATTTTGAGGGCGTTAACTGTCAACTTGTCATTGTAGTCAACTTGACTGAGGTTCCTACTGCCGGCCTATATTTAAGGACGCAGGTGTAATAAAGATTTGTTTTCACATTGCCATACTTTTTCCGCACACATTATGTGTGCTTATTAAGCATGATTTCATGTTTGATACATGGTGATTCATGACAAATCAAATTTTTATGAATCACATTATAAAAGCATAACGGTGAAGTTTTTGTTATGTGTTGTTTAACAACTATTGGGAAGTATGAATGAAAAAAACAACTCTATCTGTGGCAGTGATGTCTTTAGCTCTGCCATTTTACGCTGTGGCTGACCATGCAGAAAGACCCATCACAGTGGGTGATGTCAGCAGGCAATTATGCCAATCATCGTTATAGTGAACTGACAGAAATTAATAAAGATACCGTTAAAGATTTGAAGATGGCTTGGTCTTTTTCTACCGGCGTCTTGCGTGGTCACGAAGGAAACTCGCTGGTTATTGGTGACATCATGTATGTCCACACACCATACCCGAACATTGTTTATGCACTGGATTTAAATAATGATGGTGCAATCAAGTGGAGCTATGAGCCAAAGCAAAATTATGACGACACCGTTTCTGTAATGTGTTGTGACGTAGTTAACCGTGGTCTAGCTTATGGTGACGGAAAAATATTTTTAAACCAAGCTGACACAACTTTGGTTGCATTGGATGCCAATACCGGTTCAGTTATATGGTCTGATAAACGTGGCGATCCTAAAAAAGGTGAAACCAACACCGGTGTTGCTCATGTATTTAAAGATAAAATACTTGTAGGTATTTCTGGCGGTGAATTTGGCGTACGTGGTTATGTACAAGCTTATGAGCTTGACGGCAAGGTGTTATACCGTGCCTGCAGCACTTGGGGCCCTGATGATGAAATGATGATGGACCCAGAGCTTACTACTTCAATGCTTAAGCCAGTTGGTAAAGATTCTTCATTGAATTCATGGAGTGGGGAGCAGTGGCAAATTGGTGGTGGTACGACCTGGGGTTGGTATTCTTATGATCCTGATCTGAACTTGTATTACTACGGTACAGGTAATCCTTCTACTTGGAATCCAGCACAACGTTCAGGCGATAACAAATGGACAATGTCTTTGTTTGCACGTGATTTAGATACCGGTGTTGCAAAATGGGTATATCAAATGACCCCGCATGATGAGTGGGATTATGATGGTGTAAATGAACTTATTTTGGTAGATCAAAAAGTTAAAGATAAATTGCGTAAAACAGCAGTCCATTTTGATCGTAATGGTTTTGGTTACACCATGGATCGTAATAGTGGTGAATTGCTGGTGGCAGAAAATTTGATCCATCGGTTAACTGGGCAACAGGCGTTAGTCTTAAAACAGGTCTTCCTAATCGTGTGATGAAATATTCACCTGAAGCCAATGGTACTGATACTAATACACCTGGAATTTGTCCCGCTGCACACGGTGTAAAAGATCAGTAGCCAGCAGCTTATTCGCCAAAAACAGGCTTGTTCTATGTGCCTACTAACCATATCTGTATGGATTTAGAACCGTTTGAAGTTGAATATGTGGCCGGACAACCCTATGTAGGTGCCGTGGTAAGTATGTATCCTGCTGAACCAAACAATATGGGTAACTTTATTGCTTGGGATGCTCGTGAAGGTAAGATCGTTTGGAGTAACAAAGAACGCTTTTCTGTTTGGGCTGGTGCAATGGCTACTGCGGGAGATGTTGTTTTTTACGGTACGCTTGAAGGTTACTTGAAAGCAGTTGATGCTCAAACAGGACGTGAATTGTATCGTTTTAAAACGCCATCAGGCATTGTGGGTAACGTAAATAGTTACCAACATAATGGTAAATAGTTTGTGTCTGTACTTTCCGGTATCGGTGGATGGGCAGGTATTGGCATGACGAATAATCTTGAAAATGATTCTGATGGTTTGGGCGCTGTGGGTGCTTATAAATCTTTATCAAGTTGGACTGCACTCGGTGGCGTATTAAGTGTATTCAGTCTGTAATAAGATTTAAAATCTGATGTAGACCATCAGATAAATGAAAAAGCCGTAGTGATTAAGTTCACTACGGCTTTTTCATTTGTCTGACAGTTAAGATTTTTTCTTCGCTAGAGGATTGGTAAGTACAAGCTAATCTTGAGAAAATTGCTAGGTGTTCAACTTTAAATCTGGCGATATAGAACGTAAATGCAAATCACGTTGAGGGAATGGAACCTCGATGTTGTAGGCTCTAAGCGCTCGATTCATGGATAAAGCAATTTCACTTCGAACGGTTATAAATTCATCATTGTCAGCAACCCAAGCTCGGAGCATAAAATCAAGACTACTATCGCCAAAACCATTGAATATTATCTGTGGTCTTGGATCGCTAAGGATGCCTTCTTGTTCTTCAAGTGAACCATACAATGCTTCAATAACCTTATCTGTATCTGTGCCATATGCAACACCTACGGGTAACTCAATACGCCGAATTCGGTCTGACATTGTCCAGTTAGTTACAGAATCAGCGAGTAGCGTGCCATTGGGTACAGTAATATCTGCACCATCAAAGCTACGAATAGTACTTGCACGGATGCCGATTCGAGTGATAATTCCTTTTACGGCGCCGACTTCAACCGAATCTCCAATGTGTATTGGGCGTTCAAAAATAAGGATCATACCGGAGACAAAGTTGTTGACGATGGTCTGTAAACCAAAACCAATACCCACACCTAATGCACCCAATAGAATCGTAATCCGATCCATACCAATGCCGAGTGCACTTACGGCCAACAGAAAACCTAAAAGAATGATGCCGTATCTTATAACTGCTGAAATGGCAAAGGAGACGCCCCGTCCTAGCCTTACTCGTTGATAGACGTCTTCATCTAATACCGTGGTGATGAATCGTGATATAAAAATGGCGGTAAAAATAGTTACGATAAACGCCAGTACGTCGGAAAGTGATAGTGCAATCGTGCCAGCATTTAATTCAGAAAACAGGATGGTTTTGGTAAAGGTCACTACATAATCCCATAAGGCAAATAAATCCAATGTGACTTTAAGCCATATAAATAGAATGATGATGCTAAGTAAGCGTTTAATTTTATTACGTATTGTGTCGGTTCGTCGACGAATGAGATTGATGGTTTGTGCAACATGACTTCGAAGCGCTAGGGCAATACTGCCATCCGTAGCACGAATCAGGGCTACAAGTAATACTGCCAAATAGGCGCTGTTGAGCACGGCATGTCCAATCAGGACAGAAAGACGGACAAAGCCAATAGTAGCAGCAAGTGCCGAAATTGCCAGCAATATAAGTGAAAAATTGAGCCATAGACGTATAGGCTTCTGCCAGCGATGATTACTGCCATGTAATGCTTTCACGCGAACTAACCAAATTATCAGTCCTATGGCGGCCAGCATTTCAGCAATAAAAATAATACGTGCTATAAATGGATCGGCTTCGACTAGGTCGCGTAACCAATCTATAACATAAAAAATCGCAAGGAAAACCAATACTGGGCGAATTGGTGCATTCAATAATGGTAGGACAATCCATAACACAGGAAATATGAGGAGCAACCCTGCAGCATCACCCAAAACAGAAGAAGTGGACGCGTAGAACCAAGGGGTTAACATCAGTGCCAGTAGCATGGCGAGCGCGAAAGGTCTTTCAAAAACTGAACTTCCTACCGCAATAGAGGGATTAGCAGCGATAAGGGTTCGTGCTGCTTTGCGTACTCGGTAGAGGATGAGTGCTGTAGCAATTAATAGAAAAATTTGAAAACCAAGCATCAATGATTCATTGCTAACAATATCAAAAATACTAGACCACCAATTATTAAGAGCGAGGCCTATTTGAGAAACAAGCACATATAGAATGTCCCCTGTTCCTGTCACTTTTTCACTCCATAAGGGGGGGCGTTCGCGTTCTCCTAAGTTTTTCAGTAAATCGGCTTCTTCTGCCTTGATAGTATCCAAGGCTTCTTGTACACCTCTGTGCGAGCGGCCTATCTTTCCTTGAACCTCTAAGATTTGGTTTTGAACTTTTAGAAGGGAGCTGTTTATAGTTCCGATGTCATTGGCCGTGATACGTGCAAGTTTGACTAAGTCGTCCGGAGCCTTATCCCTTTGGGCTTGAGCGATGGTTCTATTCCACAGATCGAAGCTGGTCTTAAGACGGACTATTTGTTGATTAATGATTTCAGTTCTAGCATGGAGCGTGGACTCTGCATTTGTCATCTGCCGGTCGAATTCGAGCCACTTTCTCTTGATTTTAGAAATTGCATCTCGTGAAGAGGCGGCGGCCAGTGATGTTGTGAGTGACGGTAGTTCTTGCGTTATCGACTCATTTTCTATGACGAGATTCTGTTGAATTTCATTAAATTTTGTCGACTCAGTCAGTACAGATGTTGCTTGATCTAGCATAGCGCGTTCTGAGGCTGATCGTGATGGAATATCCGACAGTGCGATTATTGGCGGCGGTAGTGGGGGAGCAATTGCTTCTGGCTCTTCGGCAGCAAAGCAACTTGCTGACAGCAAAAAGATAAGCGTCGCTAACATTAGATGGATCATATCGCTACGAATGTCGCGGCAAATATAGAATATTCCCGTAAAGTATTTCATCACTAAGCCCATATTCCTTTGTTGCGTAAGTTTTCATCTGATATTTTCTCAAAACGCATTAGCATTTTGGAACATTCAATATTAGACATTATCTATCATCTAGTTTAGATGCATTTTATCTTATGTGTGGCTTCCTAAAATATCATGGTGTTTGTTTGATGCAAATACAGCTTGAAAATACTTATGATCGCGTCGCTCAAACATAGTTATCGGTTATTTATTGTTTAGTTAAGTCAAAGTAGTGTGCTTTGGCTTGTTACGGCTTCGCTTTTTCCAACTGACTTAAAACTTAACTACCGATCCGAAATATTAAGAAGGAGCCAATGACCACTTATAGCACCCTGAAGAGTATAGGTAGATATACGTAGTTTGTCGCATATACCAAAATGACTGATGGCGATAAGCTTAGTTATGTTTGCATCTTGAGTGGTTAATATTATGGTTAAAGTAGGTACGATAAAAGAAATTTGGCGTGATCCAGTAATAAGGAATGGCAGGAGAGCAGTTGCAACAATGTCAGATTGGTAAACAGGGATTAGCAGGCGATCGCATTTGGGCTTTGCGTGATGTTTTACGACAAGAAATCCAAAGCTGTAAGTTTCGACCAGAGTTGCTGACTTGCATTGCTAAATTTCGAGATAAGAATAAATATGCAAAAGGTGATCACGTAGATATTACCTTTTCCGATGGCAATGTAATTGGCAGTGACGAGCAAGTAATACATCAATTATTATCTGAGCTCACCGGACATAAATCGACTCTTGAAACACTTAGAGCTATTGATGAAATAGATTTTTATCTACGACATAAGCAAGATGATTACACGTGGTTAGAAGAATTGAAAGCTACTTTTGAACGACAAGATGGTGAACCGCTTCCCGATCTTGATAATCTTCCGCAAGCTACAAAAGACTTTGTTTCTGTACCAGATACTTTTTTCCTCGTGACCCCATTTCATTTTATTACGACATCAACGTTGGCTCATATGAGAGCACTGAATCCTGAATTAGACTGGGCTATTGAGCGTTTTCGACCTAATGTTATTATCGAAACGTTGCCGAACCTAAATGGCTTAGTTGAACAAGAATGGTTAGGAAACAATCTCGTGATTGGTGATTCGACGATTAATTGTAATGCGACGACGCCTAGATGTGGTGCCGTGACTAAAGGCCAACAAGACCTAGAAACAAATACGGAAATATTGAGTGTCAATCAGCGTTGAAAAGTTACCAGGTGTCAGCGCCGAAAAGTTTCCACATGGATTGGTTGGTTATTCGGTTTTTATGCCCTTTTTTCTGTGCTTAAATCGATAAGAATCATTGCCAGTTTCGATAATGTCACAGTGAT
>JAGXHJ010000086.1 GCA_024636315.1 Methylophaga sp. | reverse complement strand
TAACGCATCGGTTCTCAAGCGACTGACGGAGTGAGGATGTAATTACTGCACTATTCTTCGCTGCGCTACGAAAGATGCTGTAATTACCGACTCCTACTGGCGGCTTGCACTACTTACTCGCTATCGCATCGTTCCATGTAGTGCGTCGATTGGGTACTTTGCTTGATACCCACGCGAAGAGTTACTGCCACAAACAAATCCATTCCGACTAATAGCTAATTAAATAAATCGGGGGATCTTTTCTTCAAAAATAAAGTCTATATTCAACGTTTAATGATGCTGGATAACGACCAAACTCACTGCTTATAATGCCGTTTGTTGGTCGCCCCCCCATAGTTAGATTCAAACCCAGAGCCAACTCTGATTCATTAGATAAAGAATATGAAGCTTACAACGCCAATAAGCTGGAAGAATCATCATTATTAAATAGCCAGACTGCAACCCCCAAGAGTAAGGGTGTGATTTCATAATTGACACCAAGAGCAGTGTAGTTTCGCGGCAGATAAAAAGTTGTGTTTTCGCTCAAAATAGCCGCGTTATAGTCATAATTACCAGTCTCCCCAGCACCTTGATAAAATTGCTCTAACCTTAGCGATAAGGTATTTTCAAAACGGTGTTCGAAACCTAAAGTAAACTTAACATCACGAGATTGATCGACTTCATCAGGAAAACGCATATGCCCTTCTCCTCTTACACCCAGCCAATCAAATAATTCACCCTGAAAATCTATACCAATAATGTCATTACCATTAACTTTGCCCGCCAATCCAGCAAACTCAAAAATATTAAATGGGGAAGTCTGTATGGAATTTACTACAACAGGTGTAATAAATGCCCCGCGATGCCGTTACGAACGAGGTTCTTGAACCAGGAGATTCAAGTGGTGACATCAATAAAATTTCGGGCTTCCCATCTAGTGGGCTTGCACACCAATCTCATATCAGTCTCCGAGCAATTTGCTTATCGGCACAAGACACGCTGTCGCTATCGAACACCGCAGGGACTGAATTTATAATACGCTTATTTTATTTCCAGATCTTATTTTTTTATAACTCAAGTTGACGAGTTTCTTCTAAAAAGTCGCTAACTCTATCTTTCATCTGCAAAATACTTTTACTGATTTCATCAGTACCGACACCTTGGTTATTCTGAAGAGTAATCAATTCATGCGCTAAATTAAGTGCGGCAATAACAGCGATTCGATCTAAACCTACAATTTTGCCGCTCTTGCGAATTTTGTCCATATTTTTATGTACCATTGCCGCAGAAGCAATCAGCGCAGGTTCTTCATTTGCTGGGCAGGCAACCTGATATTCTTTACCCAAAATACTAACCGTAACAGGAGAGCTCATAATTCATCATCCATTTCTTTCAGGCGAGCCATCATTTTTTCAATCCGGTTACGCGCAAGGTCAGTTTTTTCAATCAGTTGGCCTCGTTCGATTAACCATGCGGCTTGCTGAGATCGTAGTAACATATTCTCTTCACGCGAACGACGACTAATGCGAAGTAGCTCTTCGACGTCTCGCTCCAACTGTTGAATTTCGCTCTTTTCCATTAGTATGTTCTTAGCTGTGCAAAAATAATGCACTAACTATAGTCGCGCCCTGCTAATGGGGTCAAGCTGACCATAATAAATATTTTAACTTTAGGTTCTATCATCATGTCTGAATTATATTTTCCATCCACATCTCCCGACGAATCCAATGACGATGGCCCTAGCAGTGCCGCTGAGTTACAAGCCGCATTATGTGGCTTGTTATGCATGGACTCTGAAGCAAACCGCGCAAATTGGCATAAAAAAATATTTGTCCACTATGCGCCAAGTGAAGATGATCTACTCGATTTAACAATTTTGTTTGACGACACCATACAAGCGCTAAATAGCCTTGATTTTGATCTCAAGCTTGATCTTGCTGATGATAATGCATCCTTACCTTCGCGCTTAGCTTCAATGACCAACTGGTGCCAAGGACTTATTTTTGGTTTAGGTGTATCCGGACTAACCGATGAAACTGATTTATCTGCTGAGAGTAAAGAATATATTGCTGACGTCATTAATATTAGTCAGATCCGTGAAGCTGATCTTGATGAGAGCGAAGAAGACGAATCTAATTTTGAAGAATTAGTAGAATATTTACGCATGGGCTTATTTTTATTACATGGTGAGCTACAACCCGTTACACAACAAGAAGACATAACTGAACACTAAAATGAATAAAAAACAATTTGCTAAACACCGCCAGCAACTGATGGCCATGATGGGACCGGACAGTATTGCTGTGTTACCAAATGCCACCGTTGCTGTTCGCAACCGAGATGTTGATTTTCCTTATCGAAGCGATAGTAATTTTTATTATCTTAGCGGCTTTGAGGAACCAGAGTCAGTAATCGTCATCATACCGGGCCGTCCACAAGGTGAATATTTGTTATTTTGCCGCGAACGTAATCTTGAAAAAGAAATCTGGGATGGTTACCGTGCCGGCCAAGAAGGTGCGGTTGATAACTATGGGGCTGATGACTCTTACCCCATTTCGGATCTGGATGATATTTTACCGGGTTTGATGGAAGGCAAAGAACAGGTGTTTTACACCATGGGGAATCTACCCAGCTTTGACCAGCGTATAGTTGGTTGGATGAACCATCTGCGTAAAGCGGCACGTCAAGGCAAGCATTCACCGACAGAAATTATCGAATTAGAGCATTGCTTAAATGAGCTACGCTTATTCAAAAGCAGTGCTGAAATAAAAGCCATGCGTACAGCTGCTGAAATTTCTGCGCAAGCTCATATTCGCGCCATGCAATTCACCCAAGTGGGTCAATGGGAATATCAAGTCGAAGCTGAAATCATTCACGAATTCATGAAAAATGATTGTCGTTCTCCAGCCTATCCTTCGATAGTCGGTGGCGGTGAAAATGGCTGTATATTGCATTACGTCGAAAATAATCATCGTTTAAAAAACAATGATTTATTACTTATCGATGCTGGTGCTGAATATAAAAACTACGCAGCGGATATTACCCGTACATTTCCCGTCAATGGCAAGTTTACTCCCGCCCAAAAAGCACTGTATAACGTCGTTTTAGATGCGCAAAAAGCTGCTATTGCCGAGGTTAAACCTGGCAACCATTGGAATCAACCCCATGAAGCGGCCGTTCGCGTGTTAACCGAAGGCTTACTCAACTTAGGTTTACTTACAGGCGAACTTGAATCATTAATTGAAAATGAGCATTACCGTGATTTTTATATGCACCGTACTGGTCATTGGTTAGGTATGGATGTGCATGATGTAGGCGACTATAAAGTCGGTGGTGAATGGCGGGTATTAGAGCCCGGCATGGTACTGACTGTTGAACCCGGCTTGTATATTCGTGATCCTGAAAATATCGCTAAAAAATGGCACTTTATCGGCATTAGAATTGAAGATGATGTGCTAGTGACCAAAACCGGGCATGATGTATTAAGTAAAGCGGCACCTAAAGAAGTGGCAGAAATCGAAGCCTTGATGGCGGCGACACAACACTGAAGGAATGGGCAATGACGACTGATACAAACTATGATCTAATTATTGTAGGCGGCGGCATGGTCGGTGCCAGCTTAGCAATCGCATTAAAAAATAGTGGTCTCAGGATCGCAGTAATTGAAGCCGTTGCACCTAACTCGCTACAACAACCAAGTTATGATGATCGCGGCATTGCCCTTGCCTATGGCTCACAACGTATTTTTGAAACAATGGGGATTTGGCCACAACTAGCTAAACACAGCACGGCCATTAGCCATATTCATGTTTCCGATCGGGGTCATTTTGGTGTTACGCGTTTATCTGCTGTTGATGAACAGCTGCCCGCATTAGGTCAGGTCATTACTGCCCGTGCCATGGGGCAGGTGTTGAACGCGGCTTTATCTGCGCAAGACAACCTATCACTCATCTGCCCTGCCAGTGTCAGATCATTACAACAACATAATGATGTTGTTGAACTCGAATTAGATAATAATCAAACACTGACCACTAAGTTACTAGTCGCTGCCGATGGCGGGCAATCAACTATCCGTCACCTGCTTAAACTAGGTGCATTAGAACGTGACTACCAGCAAACAGCAATCACCGCTAATATCACTACTGAACGCCCTCATAATGGCAAAGCATTTGAGCGTTTCACTGATACGGGCCCTATAGCATTACTGCCAATGTCAGATAATCGCTGTAGTTTAGTCTGGACAGTCAATTCTGGCGATGAAGTTGCTCTACTTAATGCTAGTGAACACGAATTTTTAAATCAACTGCAAGATCGTTTTGGTTATCGACTCGGTAAATTTATTCGCGTGGGACAGCGCCACCATTATCCCTTAAAACTCATGCAGGCTGATCAAGCAGTACAACAGCGTATTGTATTGATAGGTAATGCGGCTCACAGTTTGCACCCGATAGCAGGTCAAGGCTTCAATCTTGGCTTACGCGATGTCGCCGCTTTGGCAGATGTCCTTGTTAATACCAATAAAGACAGCGGTGATGCTCGCTTATTACACGACTACCAACAATGGCGACTACAAGATCAAGATAATGTCATTGAGGCAACGAGTAACTTAGTCAATTTTTTCAGTAACAACAATCCCTTACTCGGCCATTGCCGTGGTGCGGCATTGAGCATAATAGATGCCTTACCACCAGCTAAACATTGGCTAGCACAAAAAAGTATGGGCTTAGATAGAAAGCAGCCGCGGCTAGCTCGAAGAATTCCCTTATGACGACTCACTACGATGTCATTATTGTCGGCGGCGGCATGGTCGGCTCTACGCTTGCAGTTGCTTTAACCGAGCAAGCAAACATCAAAGTCGCATTGATCGAAGCACATCAAGCCACTTTAATGTCAGAACACGATGAACCAGAATTACGCGTTAGTGCCTTAACGCGTGCCAGCGAAATGTTGCTAAAGAATTTAAACATCTGGCAGCAGTTAATGCCTAACAGGATAAGTACATTTACCGATATGAAGGTATGGGAAACGACGGCAAAAAGTCCCTTGCATTTCGACAGTGCTGGCATCGGCGAACCATTATTAGGTCACATCATCGAAAACCGTCACTTGCAGCAAGCTTGTCTTGCTCGATGTAGCAAGATAGTCAATATTGATTTTCTATGTCCAACAAAGCCGGTATCTCGCACAGGTAACATGCTTATCTTAGAAGACGGCAGAGTATTAACAGCCGATTTAATTGTGGCAGCTGATGGTGCTCAATCGCTCTTACGCGAATGGTCAGGTATTGCTAGTCAAGGCTGGGATTATAAACAAACTGCCGTGGTATGTTCCGTCACAACCGAAAATTCTCACAATAAAACAGCGCGCCAACGTTTCCTACCAGAAGGGCCATTAGCTTTTTTACCCTTAGCTGATCCGCATCAATGTTCGATTGTTTGGTCAAATTCTACCGAGGAAGCTGAATTACTCTGTGAACTCAATGATGACCGCTTTAAAGATATATTGGGCAAAGCTTTTGAATCGACCTTAGGTGAGATTACGAATGTTAGCCCAAGAGCCAGCTTTCCACTCAAACTTCGCCATGCTGATCATTATGTTGAACCAGGCTTTGCGCTTGTAGGTGATGCCGCACACACCATTCACCCCCTCGCCGGACAAGGTGTGAATATTGGTTTATTAGATGCCGCAACTTTGGCTGAAATAGTATTAGAAGCCCATCACAAAGGTCGTAATATTGGCAGTCTACATACGCTTAATAAATATCAGCGTCGTCGCAAAGCTGACAATCTAATCATGCAACTGACCATGGATGCCTTTAAACGGGCATTTGGCAGTGATTTGGCACCTATACGGTGGGCAAGACGATTTGGTCTACAAACCGTTAATAAACATGATTTATTGAAAAAATTATTTATGCGGCAGGCAGCAGGTTATCGTTTTTCGAACCCAAATTTAAGCAAGCGCTAAGGATCATTCAGTCCTACAAAACACAAACAACACCAGGCTAATTGTATTACTTCAGACTTAATTTAACTCGCTTAAATCACGGTATCAAGACAATCGAACAGGCCCTTCAGTGCTGTGCATTCAACCGGTCGATGCAACACATATATTAAATCGTTCTGCTGGTGTTTCAAAGTTTAGTGTCTTTCTGGGTCTTTCATTGAGTTGGCGAGCAACTGCACTTAGCTTACTTTCGGTGTGGATCGATAAATCCGTTCCTTTGGGAAAATACTGCCTTAATAAACGATTAGTATTTTCATTTGAACCTCGTTGCCAAGGGCTACTTGGATCACAAAAGTATATCTGAATGTTTGTTGCCACCGTAAAGTCTCGATGAGCTGATAATTCAGACCCTCTATCCCAGGTTAATGATTTGTATAACGCTTTAGGTAGCTTTTTAGATTGCTTTATTAATGTAGCGATCACGGTTGCAGTATTTTTATCTTTAAGTTTAGCCAGCATCACATAACGTGAGTGCCTCTCCACTAAGGTTGCAATAAAAGTATGTTAGTCCCTTGGATAAAATCGCCTTCCCAGTGACCTGGAATAGCGCGATCTTCTACTGATGCAGGTCTTTTACTAATCGGTATTGCATCAACGATTTTACCTAGCCCTTTATCTTTTAGGCTCGACTGTTTTGACCGACGCATAACGCGTTGGCTTCTAAGGCATTGTTGTAGCTCTTTTTTTAAAGCGCCACGAGTCTGAATAAACAGTGTTCTATAGATAGTTTCATGTGACACTTGATAGTCCTCATCACCTGAATAAGCCCTTTTTAACCATCCCGCTATTTGCTGAGGAGACCATTGCCGTCTAAGCTTTTTAGCAACGATTTGGCTGAGCTTTTCGTTACTAACAAGTTTACAGCGTTTTGGTCGTTTAGCTCTTTTCCATGCTGTTTGCTCAGCCTGTACGGCTCGATAATGAGCATAACCGCCATTACGTTTTATTTCACGACTGATGGTTGAAGGAGAGCGTCCGAGCAGACCTGCAATTGTTCGCATGGATGATTGAGTCGCAATTTCTCTTGATATTTCTTCACGTTCAACCTGTGACAAAGCTAATCTTGAACGACTTCGTTGAACCGGCGGTATTCCCCCTGTCTCTGCCAATATCCGATGTATTGATGAATGATGTCGATCAAATAGCTGGGCAATTTGGTGGAGTGATTCACCTTTCTTCCAGTGCTCCCACATCACGACTTTCTGTGTAATAAATTCGAGGTCTTTGTTTCATCTGCAACACTCCTTTTACTTGCGTAAAATATTAGCATGTTGCATCGACCGGTTGAATCCACAACCAAAAGCAGTCACTCGCCTAATTACCTATCGTCTCCATCGTTGAAAATAGGCGGTATAGACTATATTGAGTCGCATTACGCCCATCATTGTGAACGCTAGATTTAATAGCCTAGCCCAAAATAAACCCTGTACTTTTTAATTAGATTTATTCCTTGATGATTTAGAATCAATGTCGCCAGAAACTAGGTACAAATAGAGCCAAGACAGTGAAATACTCCAGACGTCCTAGGATCATTCCCACTGACAGGATCCAAGTACCTACATCTGATAAGGGTTGAAAGTTAGTACCCAACTCACCGAAGGCTGGGCCGAGTACATTTAGGCAGGCAGCAACAGCAGTTAAAGAGGACCAAAAATCCAGTCCAGTGGCCATGAGAGCCAACGTTAACAGCACACTAGTAGCCGCTGCTATTGACATAAATGCCATGGTTGCACTTATAATATTGATTCCTACCGGATGTCCCTGATACTTTAATGAGAATATAGCGCTAGGATGAATCAAACGTTTTATTTCAAGGTTGATTAGTTTGGCACTCAAGATATTTCTAACTATCTTATTCCCACCAGCAGTTGATCCCGCACAACCACCAAGATATCCGGCAAAAATGAGTATAAATGCGACTGCGGGAGGCCATTCCGTAAAGCCTGTGGCACCATAACCAGTACTGGTAATAAAAGAAATTAAGTGGAATACAGCGTTATTCAAAGCCAATAATGGATCTTCATATGTGCCAGAATTAAGCAAAAGCATGGTAATGACGGCTGACAAAAATAATACTAGTTTTATAAAAACTCGTGTCTCTTCATCTTTCCAATAGAGATAAACGTTCGTTGCTCGACCCACGCGAAAATGTAAAGCAAAGCTGATCGCACCTAATAACATGAAAACGTCAGCAATAATCAACAGTGTTGGACTGTTGAAATATCCCATACTGGCATCATGCGTCGAAAACCCGCCTGTTGATACCGTCGTAAAGCTGTGCCCAATGGCATCATAAGCGCTCATTCCACCCCAGAAATACCCTAACGCACACAGAATGGTGAGCGCGAAATAGACAAACCATAAGTAATGAGTCGTATTGACAAGACGAGGGGATAATTTGTCATTTTTTATGGGACCAGGCATTTCTGCTTTCAGCAGCTTCATGCCGCCCACATTGAGCATTGGCAGTACGGCGACCACAAAGATAACTATCCCCAAACCGCCGAGCCACTGCAAAAACTGTCGATACAGCAAGAATGACTTAGGCATGTTATCGAGACCACTTAGTATCGTAGCCCCAGTGGTTGTTAGCGCACTGATGGATTCAAATACACCGTCCGTAAAAGTAACATGAGTAATAAGAATTATGGGAATAGCACCCAGCACACCACACACTATCCAAGTAAGTACGGCAAAAAATAATGCATCGCGATAGCTAATTTTGGATATATTAATCTTCTTTGCTACGCTAAATAACAACAATGCGACTGCTATCATAGTTATGGCAGGCGTAAAGAAGTCGACTTCCTCATGATCGTTAAATATCACTAGCGATAGTAATGAAAAGCACATTTGAACAACACCCATCAAACCAATTGGAAAGGCAATAAGGTAGAGTGTTACTGTTCGATTAATCATTCGGATAATCCATTTATGTTCCGAAAATACGGAGTAGCCTTAATGCTGTATCGTTTCAAACTGAAATCGATAACCAATACCGACTTCGGTTAAGAGGTAGCGAGGCTGTGCAGGATTATCTTCAAGCTTATGCCGAAGCTGTGCCATGTGAACGCGTACGTAATGGTTCTGCTCAATATAGCTAGCTCCCCATACTTCTTTTAATATTTGTCGATACGTTAGTACCTTTCCTATATGAGATGCCAACAAATGAAGTATGCGGTACTCGGTCGGTGTTAAATGTACCAGTTCGCCATGGCGCCATAATAGTCTTTGACTGAAATCAATAACGAGCTCTTCAGATTCGAAACGGTGAGTCTTCGGCTGACTTTGCTGGTTTGCGTGACGTAAAGCAAGTCGGATGCGAGCTAGAAGTTCACTGGACCCGAAAGGTTTAGTTAGATAGTCATCAGCGCCATTATCTAGCACTTTGACTTTATCTTTCTCCTGGTCGCGGGCAGAGATAACAATAATAGGGACTGTAGACCATTCGCGTATTTTCGAGACAACTTCAAGGCCATCGAGGTCGGGTAACCCGAGATCAAGCAAAATTATATCCGGTTTGATTTCGGCGGTTTTGAGAATGCCCTCGTAAGCAGTGGCGACACAGCAAAGATCATAATCATGCCCTTTTAACAGAACCTGTAAAAAGCGCTGCATTTGCAGATCATCTTCGATAATAAGAATACGTATCGATTTATTCATATATCCCCACTGCGATTTGCTCTTCATGTAATGGAATCTCAACCGTAAAAATACTGCCTTGAACAGTGGCATTTTGTGCAGAAATACTTCCACCGTGCACGTCAACAATAGCCTTACAAATAGCGAGTCCTAGGCCTGTGCCAGCAATATCTTGATTAGTGCGATAAAATTCATCAAAGAGCTTCTGATTATCAGTATCACGTAGACCTTGCCCCTGATCTTCTACGCTCAGTTGATAGTATCGATCCACACGCCTTCCGGAAATTTTAATTTTGGAATGCTCTGAACTGAATTTGACGGCATTTTCCAAAAGATTAGATAACACTACTTCCATTAAGGATATGTCCATCGGAACAAGTAGTGTCTCGTCTAAATCTATAGCCAGATCATGATTTTGAAGACAATGTTCCATTTTCGTTAAAATTCCACCGATAAACTCTTCAGGGTTTTGTAGTTCAAGTTCAGCTATCAATTTTCCTCGGAGGTTCCGGCTCATTTGTAAAAGGTTGGTGACCTTTTGCGAGAGTTGCTCCGAAAGATTGTAAATTGAATGTAAACATTCCAATCTCAAAAGATCATCCAATTGCACCTCCCTATCCAGCAAGGTGCTTGACAGCCCCATAATGGTAGCCAATGGTGTTCTTAGATCATGAGAAACGGCGCTAAGGACTGCATTACGCAGTTGCTCACTCTCCGCCTGGATCAATGCTTTTGCCGCCTTATCCGACATTTGCGTTCGCGTTATCGCTAGATTGGCGAGCGACAAATAAGTCTGCAACAGGTGGCTATGATCCACATTATGGATCTCGTTGAATCGTAACACTAAGATGAGGTCTCCTGTAGCAGACAACACATGGTAATGTAACTCTCGACCAGCACTGTCTTGTTCTGTGACGCACTTCTTAGTTGTCATACAAATCTTCAGTTTTGAAGGTGAAATGTCGCTAGAAGTAATGGGTGATTCGGTTACAACGGGTTCAGCTGTATCATTGACCCATCGAAAGGCGGCCGCCTCACTGTTGCTTACAGCGCCGATATGTAAACATACAAGTTTGATGACCTCAGAATCGGATGAGGTAGCCGCCAGTGAAGAGGCTAAACAGTAAAGATCACTAAGTTGTTTTTCTCGGGTTGACGTTTCTCGTAATTGTTGTTTGGCACGCTCACTAAAGGAACTGAACATAAACGACACTATCGCCATAACCGCGAATGAAATGAAATATTTCTCATGGTCTACTGCGAATGTGTAAAAAGGAGAAACGAAGAAAAAATCAAATGCAGCAACACTAGTAATTGCCGCTAAAACGGTGGGACCTCGATTAAATGCATAGGCTAATATGACCACTACTGCAAGGTAAGTCATCATGATATCGGCTTCAGCAACAAACCGCTGAACCGTATGGAGGCACAGAGTTGCAAGCATGACGGCAACAAAGCAAATGAGATATTCAACAACCAGATTGAAACGCTGCTGCGTGTGGGTGAATGATTCTGCTTCTATAACCCTGACATCGACTTGATCCGTATGTAACAGAACTTGAGTAGCCGTATCACTTAAGGTCCATCGTCGCCATCTATGTGTCTTTGATCGTCCAATGAATAGCGCCGAGACAGGTTCATCTCGCAAGAAACTAATAATGCCTTGAGAAATGTCATTATGAGTGCGCTCAATAATCTCAGCGCCTAAAATTCTGGCAAAATTGAGATTCTTACCAATAGCCTTTTCATCTTCGCTACTTGATGAACGAGCGATATGCACGGCCTGCAAAGGAGCATCTAGTTCACGGGCATATTCAGCCGCTTTCACGATCAGCTTTTGCATTTCCGGCGAGTGACCCACACAAACTACAACTGGGGCAGAAGACATACAGTTTCCTATCGAAGGTATCTTAAATCATGATTTATATCTTACTAGTTCTCGTATCAAGAAAAGATTAATATTCGAGTTACTCATATCAAGATTATATAAAGAAAGGTACACAAACTAGTTGATCTAACATCTGTTATACCGCGTGCTCTGACTACGATGTTGACATTTAGCGTTGGGGATAGGTCAGAGCCCAGGCAGCCTAAGATACATCAGATAGATTGTCACAAAAAGGACATTATATGATTTATGTAATGCAATCTACAGAGTATCGCCAAGATAGTTAATACGCTCTTAAACATTCATCACGTCTAGGCTCCCGCTTTAATTTTGTATATGGTTATTGAATGGCTTTACTCATTATGTGCTTCCAAATCAAAATATTGACTTTCAGTGGCTCTAGCATCACCACCTAAGTCTATAAGTGTTTTTGGGGTTCAGTTGATGTTTGAAGAGCAAAACATTTCCACTTTTAGTTTCAGAAACTGCCATTGATAGACACTTGTGTTAAATTTTTTCCAGTTTCCTAGTGTAATATATTGAGGATATTACTGATGCAATGATAAAGATCACACCAATAAGTCCCGTAAACAATGCCGGTACTTCTTCATAGATTGAATAAAACATGATCGATGCCAAAATACCGATGGCGTAGTGTGCTCCATGTTCAAGAAATACATATTTTTCTAATGTTCCCTTTACAACTAAATAAACAGTTAGAGACCGGATAAACATGGCACCAATTGCCAAGCCAAGCATAATTACTACTACGTCCCTTGTAATTGCAAATGCTCCAATTACCCCATCAAAAGAAAATGAAGCGTCTAAGATTTCAAGATAGATAAAGCCCATAAGACCATTTCGTTTTGCTGTTTCAACGATAGCGACCTCTTCTTCATCAGTTTCAAAGAAACTACCCAAACTATCAACAATTACGTATAAAACTAAGCCACTCAGTCCAGATATCAGTAATGTAATTTTTTGGTCAGGCTCAAGTGGTATATATGACTGCAAGCCGAAAAGAACGAGTATCGCTACAATGATTTCAATAGATTCTATTTTTCCTAACTGTCCTAATTTTTGTTCAATTGAGCCTAACCAATTCAGTTCTTTTTCTTCATTAAATAAAAATTTCAAAAACACCATCAATAAAAAAGTGCCACCGAATGCAGCTATTCCAACATGACTTTCGTGAAGGTGCTCTGAATAAACTTCCGGTTGGTTTATCGCCATTTGAGCTATAGCAAACATACCTTGACCAGTAGCAACAGCCACAATGAGAATAGGGAAAAGGAGTCTCATCCCAAATACTGCAATGAGAATACCAATCGTCAGGAATATCTGGCGCCACTTCTCATCCATTTCTTTCAGGATGGACGCATTGACCACGGCATTATCGAACGATAGAGAAACCTCCATAATGCCGAGAATGGCAACGATACTGATGACGGGTAAAATCCCATTTATTCCCCCCGAGTTGTATCCCCACAAAGCTCCAAGCCCAAGACATAGTGCCGTAACCAAAAATGAATATCTAAAGTGATGCATAATTACAACCCCTGCTTTGGTGTATATTTATGCACCAAACAGTATATTTAACAGGATAGTGTGACTCTATTGGGTCGAGAAGCGACCTTTGAACAATTCGTCGCTTAGGTGTCAAAAGTAGTCATTTTATAATGGTCAATTAACAGGTGAAAATCACTAGACGTAGCCAGCAGTTTTTAGTCCAGTTTATTGATTTTCAGACATTTGAGTCATCGGATATTTTTTTTGAAAGAAGTATTGGTTTTACTTCAACAGATTTTCGCCCCCTGACTCTTATATTTAATACTTCCACAGTAAACGAAAAGGCCATCGCAAAATATATGTAACCCTTGGGCACATGTACATCAAAACCTTCAGCCATAAGAGTAAACCCTATTAGCATAAGGAAGGACAGCGCAAGCATTTTTATTGTTGGATTTTTATCTACAAAATCACCTATCGGTTCAGCCGCGAACAACATAACACCGACAGATGCAACAACCGCAATCACCATAATGCTTAGATGGTCCACTAACCCAACGGCGGTTATTACCGAATCCAGAGAAAATACAATGTCTAGAATTGCTATTTGAACGAGTATAGACAGAAAACTGGATATTTTATTAGAACTACTCGAATCTATCGTAACTTCCAAACTGCTATGTATTTCATGCGTTGATTTCGCAAGAAGAAAAAGACCACCCAAAATCAGAATGATATCTCTTCCAGATATTTCATTGCCAAAAGCAGAGAACATGGGTTCAATCAATCCCATTACCCATACAAGACTAAAAAGTAGCAAGAGCCTAGTTGCCATTGCTAGTACTAATCCTATTTTTATAGCCTTGTTTCGTTGACTCTCTGGCAATCGGCCGACGAGTATTGATATGAATATTATATTGTCTATGCCGAGCACTATTTCCAAAGCTACTAAAGTAGCCAAAGCCATCCATGCTTCTGGATTTAAAAACAACTCAAACATGGTTCGAATGTCCTTTTGAACCTAACGTGTTATTACTAAGGGGAATACAAATTCGCTGTAGCGCTTATAAATAGGCGGACTATAATTCACTGAAATAGAACAATCAAGAGAAAGATCGAAATTGTGAGACTATAGGAGTACCTCCCTTTTTAGCCCATGCTATAGAGCTCTTAGCCTAACCTCATAGATTAGATCTCAAGTTGCCAGATTAAGGTTGCTCCAAGTAGAAAAGTCTCAGCTTAAGTGAACGACTACAATAAAATGTAAATGTCGCCATAGCTTGGTCAATAAAATCGATTTTAAACACTGGGACAGGCGCAACGACCTAGCTTTGGTTTTACAATTACGAACGCCTATACAAAACCAATAATGATTAGCCAGGACCGATGGCTGTCTAAGTCTTACTTTGAACATCAGCTAATAAATACTTGGAAGGGCCAGATAACATCTTATGGGATTTTAGATCCAAAGTACGCTGATAAATGTGCACGTGAGCAAATTATTTATATTGACTGTTATATTGGCGAGGCTCACAATTTGTGAACTTAATTACGAATTAGTCGATGAACAATTATTTAACACAGCAGCTTGATCACCGCTCAGCCTCTTTCTGGCAGCTGAGTGTATTACTGTTATTGCTGAATAGTCTGGCCTTTATTGGCTGGGTAGATTTCCGCCAAGCGACTAACCCAAGCTTTGTCGCGGAGTTTAACGAACTTGCCTTAGTGAATCATCGAGATTCTTTTCGTTCTCTGCTGGATATCAAAAGCCTGCCTACGCCAAACAGCAGTGATGGTGATTCAGAACAGCACTGGCTGGTTCACTCTACGGTTTTAAATCATCCTGTCGTAGCATTATTACATGTTGCAGATCTGCATTATTTGACGTTGTTGATCATCGATGACATCAAATATCATTTCCCACTTACTCGCGCGCCTCCACGCCAATAATCCTCACTTATTAAACCTTTATTTGTTTAACAACGAAGTTATCTTCGGGGATTATTTATGCGTTCATTCTTTTCACGAGCTGTGCTATTCAGCTTGATTATTACTTTTGGGCTGTTAAGTGCATTGCCTAATGTATTACCCACCTCGGCAACCCAACACCTGCCTAGCTGGTTTACTGACAACACCTTTGCTTTAGGTCTCGATTTGAGTGGCGGTTCTCACCTGCTTATGCAAGTGGATACCGATAACTTAAAACTGAACGATCACCAGCAATTAGCGGAACAGATCACCGATGCTTTACGTGAAGCACGAATCTTTATTCAGCCGATTTCTGTGACTAAGAATCACATTGTTATCACCCCAAAAGATCTGAATCGGTTAGCAGATATCGAACAGCTTACCCGACCATTTATTAAAGATCCCAAAGGCGGAATGGCGTTATTTTTATTGGAAGATGAAGCTAACCTACTGATCATCACACCGACCAAAGCGCATAGTGAAAAACTGACTAAAGATGCAGTTGAACATAGTTTAAAGGTGGTACGGCAACGTCTTAATGAAAGCGGTTTAGTTGACCCAACCATTACCAAACAAGGTAATGATGGCATTTTGGTGCAATTACCTGGTGTGGACGATCCTGGCTATATCCGTTCATTACTTGGCACAACGGCTAAAATGACGTTTCATTGGGTAGAAAATGTCCAATCCTCAGGCGTTATTCGCGCTAAAGGAGTTAATGAAGATGAAACGTATTCATTAGAAGAACTTGTTGCACTTGAGGGGAAACACATTAAAGACGCTAATCTGGTGTTTAGTCAGGAAAATGGCCAACCCGTAGTTAGTTTTGTACTGGATAAAGAAGGTGCTAGACGATTTGGTGAAATGACTAAAAACAATATTGATCGCCAATTAGCGATTGTACTGGATGACAAAGTCATTACTGCCCCCGTCATTCGTAGTGTTATTGACGGTGGTCGTGGTGAAATTAGCGGTTCATTTACCGTCGATGAAGCCAATGAGCTGGCATTATTACTCCGTGCGGGTGCATTACCTGCACCTTTGAATGTAATTGAAGAACGGACTGTTGGCCCTGATTTAGGCAGTGATTCTATTTCGATGGGCATCACAACTGGAGTGATTGGTGCAATCTTGGTATTGATCTTTATGTTGGCTATATATGGTAGCTGGGGATTAATTGCCAGCTTAAGTTTAAGTATTAACATCGGTTTGATTTTTGGCATATTAAGTTTGTTAGGCGCGACGCTAACGCTGCCAGGTATTGCCGGGATAATTCTGAGTATCGGTATGGCCGTAGATGCCAATATTTTGATTAATGAACGTATTCGTGAGGAAACTAGACGTGGTAAACGTGCTTTTGCTGCACTGGATGCCGGATTTAACAGAGCCTACAGCACCATTCTTGATTCAAATATCACCTCGTTAATTGCGATTAGTTTGTTGTTTATGTTTGGTAGCGGTCCGGTGCGTGGTTTTGCCGTGGCCATGGCGGTTGGTTTGATAACCTCAATGTTTACCTCTATTTCATTTACGCGACTGTTGATGGAATGGCGTATAAAGCAGATGCCAAAACAAGCTTTATTGAATATCTCTGGCATTAAGTTCTTAGATCAGATCAGTAACAGCAGAATTGATTTTATGCGTGGCCGTTTTATCGGTATTACTGTATCCGCTATTTTGTCATTGGCTTCGATTGGTTTATTTTTTCAACCGGGTTTGAAATACGGTATCGACTTTAGTGGTGGCAGTGTGATCGAGGTTAAAGCTCATAACACGGATGTGGATCAGGTTCGTCAAGCATTGCAAAATAAAGGGTTTGGACAAGCCTCCATTCAAGAATTTGGTGACGATGACTATTATCTTATTCGTTTACCAATGGAAGGTTCTGAGCAAGTTGCCAGCGGTAAATCCATTGATAACATCAAAACGGCTGTCAAAGAATTATCACCTGAGGCCAGCTTTCCACGCGTTGAAATGGTTGGGCCAAAAGTTAGTGCTGATTTTCATGATGCGACTATCTTAGCAATTGTTTTTGCTGGACTTGGCATGCTGGCGTATTTATGGGTACGGTTTGAATATCACTTTGCTTTAGCCGCCACATTAACTATCGCTTTGGATTTAACCAAAACCATTGGTTTTTTTGTATTGACTGGCGTGGAATTCAACCTAACAGCTGTGGCAGCGCTTTTGGCGTTAATAGGTTATTCAGTAAATGACAAAGTGGTGGTGTTTGAC
>JAGXHJ010000085.1 GCA_024636315.1 Methylophaga sp. | reverse complement strand
CGCGGATTGCTCTACAGAGCAATGTGCAAGTCGACATGGACGCAGGACGGCTGGTGAATTATTAACCGTCACGTACTCCTCAGCAAAAAGGGCGACTTGGATGTCCCGTTTTTGTATCCTGGGGATCGTGACTCGCTTGAGCGAGGTAACGAGGACGTCGGAGGAAAATGGTCGTCAATGCACGGAGTGGAATTAAGCCATGGATGGATTAATTCTTTCACGAGTACGGTGATTCGCTGGACGAAAGCTATTATAATTACCAACTCCTACTCGCCGCTTGCAGTACTTACTCGCTATTGCACCGTTCCATGTTGCGCGGCGCACGCCGAAAATAATTCCTATTTTTCCTTTGTACGTAATGGGTAATTTGCCCGATATTTTCCTTATCACTTAACGAATATAATAACTGGGTTTAGAATGCCTGCTATACGGAAATTATTAAAGAGGGAGATCAAAAAATATGAAATTTCTAATGCCCGATAGCTTAAGGCTTAATTTGATGTTATCGGTCATTGCAATCGCATTGCTCTGTTTGTTATCAACAGCATCTTATGTGCTTTATCAAACCAACCTTGAATCACGTCATGAAGTAACGATAACTGCCAAGTCAATTGATAATCATTTGGAGGTGCAACTATTCCGTGTAGTCAATGGATTCATGGCTCCTGATTCCTTTCCAGATCTAAGTCTATGGTTAGATATCCAGCAAAATACGGGCCTTTGTATGGAATATGCTGATAGGGATGGCACTATTTTGCAACGTCTTTGCCGAGGAAGTACGTCATTAACTAAAAATTGGCCATACTGGTTTGAAAGCCTCTATAAATGGACATTTAATCCTGGTCAGAAAGTAGTCAGACAGATTGCATACAACCATGAAGAGCATGGCATGCTCACATTAACGCCGGATATGGAATTAGAAATTTTTCTTGCGTGGTCTGATATTCAAAAGCTTATAGGGCTTTCAGGGGTGACGGTATTTTCGCTGTGCATCTTGATGTATTTTGCCATTGGACGAGCACTACAACCAGCAAACGTAATAGTAACTGTATTAGAAAACATGTCACAAGGTAATCTTTCTGCTCGTTTGCCCAATTTTAAAATCAATGAGTGGCAGCGAACTAGTAAAGCAGTGAATCAGCTTGTAACAAGTTTGGAACAAACACTTTTTGAACGTCAAAGGCTAGCCTTCAAACTCATAAATGTGCAAGAACAGGAACGACGTTTTCTAGCTAGAGAGCTTCACGATGAGTTTGGTCAATGTTTAGCAGGACTACAAGTTAATGCCACATCAATTCTGCAAACTGCAAATGAGAAATGTCCCGATCTAATGAGTGAATCTCAGAATATATCTAACATTACAGCATTCATGATGGATATATTGCGTAATATGCTATTACATCTACGGCCATCAGATCTTGATGAACTTGGCTTATCAGCAAGCTTAACAAGCATGGTGGCCAAGTGGAATGTTACTAATGGCGATAAAACGCACTATGAAATAGCTATTTATGGTGATGTTAATCACATTGCTGAGCCGATTCCCTCGAATATATTTCGGATCGTTCAGGAATGCCTATCCAATATATCAAAACATTCCAAAGCTAAAATGGCGAAAGTTATACTTGAAATATCTGTAAGAACCAGTGATATCGTTACGAAGAGTACAGATGATAGACTTATCCTCACGGTTAAAGATGATGGTATAGCTGACATCAATAGCTTCCAAGAGTCCACTGGAATTGGCCTGCTTGGAATCCGTGAGCGTGTAAATGCACTTGGTGGAGAATTTATGTTTCAAAAAAATATGCCTACTGGCTTAATAATTCATATAACTATTCCTTTGAAAACTAGCTCAAAAATAGCGATATGACAGTTTCAAAAAATATCACTATTATGCTGGTTGACGATCATGCCGTTGTTCGTGAAGGTTACCGATCATTCTTAGAAAAACAGAAGAATATGAATGTTATTGCCGAAGCGGCGGATGGTGAAGAAGCGTACATTCGTTTTAAGGAAAATAGGCCAGATGTACTTGTCATGGATCTATCATTACCTGGCCGCAGTGGGATTGAAACAATTTCTCGTATACGAAAACACAGTTTATCTGCACGAATACTTGTTTTTAGCATGCATCAGAACCCAACATTTGCATTACAAGCCATTAAAGCAGGTGCGCGTGGTTATGTCACAAAAAGTAGTCTGCCAGATGTATTAGTTCGCGCTATTTATGATGTTTATGAGGGGAATATTGCTTTAAGCGCAGACATTGCCCAAGCACTAGCAATAGAAAAACTGGCAATTGACAACGTAGCATTGGAAGAATTGACTGTACGTGAATTTGAGCTTCTACGAATGATAGTGGATGCAAGATCTATCGAAGATATTGCTAAAACGCTTAATGTGACGCAAAAAACAGTATCGAATTGTCATTACCGTATCAAGAAAAAACTAGGTGCTAAAACAGATATTGAACTTACACATTTTGCGATAAAGATGAATATATTTGATCCCTTGAAGTTAACTGGGAAACCTTAAAAGTAACACTTCAACCTATCAGATTAGCTTCATACACTACCCGGCTTCGCCATCCAGCCGAGTAGCTGAAGTTTGTTGTTATAGCGTTGGGTAAAAAGCCAAACTCAAAAATAGTAACGAAATCCACAATCCTATTTCTAATGTTTCAGTGATAGGCTGCATATGTTTTATAGCACCATAAATATGAATTACAACCATAAAGCCACATAAACCGATTATAAATTGAAATGTCCATTCTTCTCCGATTCCTGTGGTTGCTGCTCGGTATAAGAAATATTCCAAGACAAAGGCAAATGAACCTAAACAACGGCCAAAATAGACCGTTAAGTTTGAATCTTCTGGTAATGTCCACATCATTAATCTTCCCCATGTTAAGGGGGTGAAGAAAATAGGTATCGCAAAAACAAGCGTTGTCACAACCATAAAGCTCATAAGATAGTTTTGGCTTAATTCATTCCACATTCCAATCATGTTAAATTCTCCTATAATTAGTGTTGTTTATTGTTTTGTACATCTAATTTAATCGCGCGGAGAAGGCTAGCTGTTACGTGCTCCCATCCTTTTTGGGTATTACCACGAAAATTACGGCCTTTGTGCAGTAAAATACGGCCTGTTTTAACATCCCTTATTTCAACAAACATCGTTTGAATCAGCTTACTCATTCGAAACACCCAAGGGACGATGACCTGTTCTGCACCTAGTTTTTTCGCCAAGTCTAATTCGCAACCATTACATCTATGCAAAAAATGATTTTGGGAGGCTTGATTTATTGTTGCCAAAGATTGTTTGTCATCTAAAACACTGAAGATCTGCTGTTCATTTAATTGTTTCCGTAATTCATTACTAAATTGATTCATCAGAACGGCATCATGTTGCTTCATGCTTGCAACCGTGGCGTCTCCTAATAGCTCGAAGTCGAGCACAATGACAGGAATAAGATTTTTTTCACTCTGATGAGTGTCATCAGCTAAGCCCATGTGTAAATTTGTCATTAAAACTAGAGGCAAAATAATTTTTGTAATACGGCATACATTTAGTTTTTTATGTAGCATGTTATCTCCTAGATAATTACGGTTGTTCTCCCTGTTACATTACATGCCTTTTTTCCGAAAAAATCAGCCACTTTTTGCCCGTTAAATACAGGCAATTTGCCTTTATATTTGAATATGTATAACAATGTGATAACTAGTTTGAGAATCAATGACTCTGAATCTTATTGAATAAATGGGAAGTGGGGGATTAATGTTTTTCCCAAAATCAAACTGGCTAATCCTTTGAACCATGGAATTTGTTGTTGGCGACGTTAAAAAAGGGAGTGAGATATTAAACAGATCTGTCCCTTTTATCTAACTTATTTTTGTGAATTATTCGGCGCTAGTACTTCCTCTAATGAAAGTCCTGTTGAATCATTAATAGTTCGCCATAAATAATAAAAAATACCTCCCATTATTAACAGTGATGGCAAAGTAATGACTGGATAGCTGTACAAGGTCAACTGGCCAAGTTGTTCATTAAACTCAGGCGTACCTGCTGGGCTGGTCACAATCCATTTAGCCAAAATGTAATTCATGATTGCGGAGAAAACAAACGAGCCTGCAACAAGATAGGTCGCATTGAGAAGGCGTTTATCAAAAATGGCGGTGCTATTATTTTCTGCTAATTTTTGTTTTATTTTATCAACGTCTATTACTTCAGGGTTAAAAAGTAAGGCTTTGATTAACGGGTAAGGCGTAAAAGTCGAGATTAAAACAGCAGCCCCAATTAATGCTGGAATTGCCGCCTCTTTAATCGCTAACCATTTAGTATCAAGCTCAAATAAACCAATACCACCGGTAAGCAGCACACTGACTAAGCCTAACAAAGCGATAAAATTAAACTTTCTGTATTTGATTAACTCAAACAGCCCCCACAGCAATGGTAAAGCGAGGGCAACAATGAGACCACCGGCAGCCCCTAAGTCATCGTCGCCGCTTAGTTTCATCAAAACAATTGATGGTATAACGATGCTGACCATAAGATCGACCATCGGACGTTTTTTATGCGCTGGGGCGTTATTCATTAGTTTGTTGTTCCAGATTAAAATTTCAAGAATGCGATCATTATATAGAATCACAAAATCGCTCGATAATTTATATCCTACCTGAAAATGGGTCAGTCAAATATAGGATTGGATTGAGAAGAGCTGTGATCTAAGTTTGGCAGAAGGATTTATACTAAGGTAACCAAGATTTAGAAGAATGGAGTGGCTACACTATCTCATTCGTCATGAGGTGCATGGTTATTACGTAACTAGCCCAAAAAGTAGCTGTCATAATATTTAATACAGTCAGACTTGATTGACAGGATTAACCAATTTAGTTGTTGATACGCAAAGCTAGCGAAGCAAGTTATTGCATTTGTTATAGCTAAATCCTAGCAAATAAAACGAGCTGACCGATAGCGCTTATGCCGTTATACTTATACATACTGCTATTTGAAAGCTACCAAAAACAATAAATATACCAAGAGGAAAACACCGTGGAAACAACCAACGCATCACGTAGAGATTTATTAAAAGGCTTGGGTATTGCTTCAGCAGCCCTAGGTGCTGGACTATCATTGAATGCCAATGCAGCCGCTGTCGATCATAGTAAGATGAATCACCAGATCCCAATTGATATGAAATTAGAGGAGTTGATTGATACCTTTCTAGAATGTATCAAAATGGGTGAAATTTGTAACCAACATTGCATGCACATGTTTCAAATGGGCGATACCACGCTGGCTGATTGTTCAATTGCCGTTCAAGAATTGATAGTAGCCAACACGGCGGTAATGAGATTCACCGCTAATAATTCGCGCCATTTAAAGACTTTTCTCGAAGCCACAATAAAAGTCTGTGAAACATGTGAAGAAGAATGTAAAAAACACGCCAAACACATTCAATGTAAAGACTGCGCTGAAGCATGCCGTGATTGTATTGATTTCTGTACTGAATACCTTGCAGCTTAACCCATTACATCGGGACTGACGACGTAGCGACAGTCCCAACTATTTCTGTTTTTATGGATTCCGTTGGGACTATTAGTCGCTTTTATCAGCTACTTGCCTTCTAAATAACATCATTTAAATTATTATAGCCATTGGTTCACTGTCGGCGAGCTAAATACGGCTAATGTTTGTTTAAGCTTAGCTCTGACCTTTTTCAATGATAAAGATAAACTTATTCTTCTGTTTCCGACGAATCAATAAATTAGTGTACAGATATTTCACAATAAACAAGAATATCTATAAATGCCGCCCGATCAGTCGCAATCAATCTTAGCCGTTGTCCAGCTTGCATTGTAGAGAGTGCTTTTTTGGCTTTTAGTAATGGAAGAGGGCAGTTTAAGCCTGATGTATCAATTTCAGTATCAAAGTGGGACGACATATATAGTTTTCTTATTTAAAGTTTAATACGGCGATATTTTATAGCACTGGCTACTCTGTGGAATGAATCGTTAAATAAAGCGGTTTCTTGTTCATCTAAATTAGTAATTGTTTGCTTGAATAATGACTACTGGCTCATAGATATACAGCTCATCATGAGTTTGATGGCGAACTTTGATGACAGTTCCAACAAAAATCAAAAGAAGCATCATTCTTTTCCCGACAGTTACTGCATAGCCATTCAACATCGTCATCACGACTAAAGGATGACGATATAACATCCATTGCTTTGTCATATTCATTATCATTAACTACCCATAACTCTAGCCATGTTTCATGGGGTACAAGATCACCGGCACCGCCTGCTGCAAATTCATTTTTAAGCATGATTTCTATGCCAGAATTTTCAACTAAGTTTTGAATATTATGGACTAAATAGCGATTTTCATTGGTGTAGAGTAATTTCATAAATCAATATCCTTGACCAATAAAGGTGGCAGAAAACGGTGGAGATTAAATATTCACACTTCAAAAATAGCCGTGCCTCGACATTTTGAGTACCGAGAGCATTATTAATTCTTAACGAACTAGCTCGCTATTTTCGCACAATTTTACACTGCCATTATTAGTTCATTTATCCTAATGGCATTATTTTCCATCAAATATATTGAGACCTTTGCACGAACCACTTTTATTAGTGCCAGATTAGCTGAAAGCTAATTTTTTGAATAAATTTAGAAAAAAGTGACGTCACACGTTCATTTTTCTCCAATTTACGGGTTATTTACCCGCTATCTCCCTTT
>JAGXHJ010000084.1 GCA_024636315.1 Methylophaga sp. | reverse complement strand
CCAGCGAGTCACCGTACTCGTGAAAGAATTAAGTCATCCATGACTTAATTCCACTCCGTGCGTTGACGACCATTTGCCTCCGCCGTCCTCGTCGCCTCGCTAACGCTTTGGCTCTCAAACGACTGACGGGCCGAGTATGTAATAACTGCACTATTCTTCGCTGCGCTACGAAAGATGCTGTTATTACCAGTCCCTACGGAGGGCTTGCACTACTTACTCGCTAGCGCATCGTTCCATGTAGTGCGGCGTACGATTCTTACTATAGACTAAACCCACAAAAATGTGGCTGCCTTTATATTGGTTTATGTTTTTTCTGATACATTTTTTTGACTTAGAGCACGTTCGACAGCAAATTCATACAGATCAACAAGATCTTCTTCGCTGATATCTATAAAGTCCTCCATTTGGCTCAAGGCCCAAATAAAGTCGTCTTCCTTAAGCTTAGGATAATATTGGTGATTAACTTGGCTAAATTCATCATGGTGAGGATGATGCGAATGCAACAAAGGGTAACGTCTACTCGGTATAAGGTTGTTTATGAGCAATGCTAGTAACACTATCGTGATTACATTAATGGCGACAATCTCGTAACAAAACTGCCAGCCGATAGCATGGATTTCAGCACCACCGAAAATAGCCGTTAAAGTAGTCGCTGTGCCAGGTGGGTGCAGACAACGTAGCCAGTACATAGCCATTATTGAAAGTGAAACAGCCATTGCAGCTGAAAGTGGCACATTGTCTATCCACAGTGCACAGGCAACACCAATTGCTGCCGAGATTAGATGACCACCAATAATTGGCCAAGGTTGAGCCAAGGGACTATGAGGTGCAACAAATACCAGAAATGTCGTTGCGCCCATTGATGCCACAATAAGATGGTTTAAAGAAATGCCTAGCGACATAAATTTAATTTCTTCAACCAGAATCAGAATGGTAAGGAACGCGGCCATTGATGAAATAACTTTGTCTTTCATAGGAATATGCGTAGATTGATAATCAACCCAAAAAAGATTGAAAAATTTCTTCAAAATCATTTTTAACGACAACCTATTCTATATTTTTTAATGCTGAAATATCTGTCTCAGTCGTGCTAGCTTGATGGACCTGAGCTTGCCGTGTAATCGCTTGGCGTATGGTTAACGTCACATTCAATAACATCACACAGGCACCTGAAAAGAAAATCAGTCCCCCAGCAGCGCGCATTGCATAATAGGGATGCATCTGGCCAACAGACTCTACAAATGTGTACGCTAAATTACCGTAATCATCATAGGCTCGCCACATCAGACCTTGCATGATGCCGGATATCCACATCGCGGTGATGTATACAGCAGTGCCTGTTGTTGCCAGCCAGAAATGTACGTTGACTAATTTTATGGAGTACATCCTAGTATCCCATAAACGTTCAACCATATGATAAATCGCACCGATAGACACCATAGCGACCCAGCCTAAAGCCCCCGCATGTACATGACCGATAGTCCAATCAGTGTAATGAGATAGGGCATTAATGGTTTTAGAGGCCATAACAGGGCCTTCAAAGGTCGACATTGCATAGAAAGCTAATGACACAATTAAAAACCGCATAATATAGTCAGTACGCAACTTATCCCAAGCACCACTCAAGGTAAACATGCCGTTAATAGCACCGCCCCATGAAGGAATGATCATGGCTAATGATATAGCTGCACCCAAGGAACCCGTCCAATCAGGTAATGCCGTGTATTGAAGATGATGGGCACCTAACCAGACATATCCAAAGGTTAAAGCCCAGAAATGAATAACCGATAAACGGTATGAATAAATTGGCCGATTAGCTTGTTTAGGGACGAAATAATACATAATGCCTAAAAAGCCAGCAGTTAGATAAAATCCAATAGCATTATGACCCCACCACCATTGAATCATCGCGTCTTGCACACCAGCATAAATTGAGTAGGATTTAAATAATTCAACAGGAATAGCTAAGCTATTGATGATATGTAAATAGGTGAACATGATCATCATCGCTAAAAAGAACCAGTTTGCTACATAGATATGAGACACCTTGCGAATGCTTAAGGTCATAATAAAATTAAAGCTATAGGCTAACCAGACAACCGCCAATAAGATGTCTAGTGGCCATTCAAGTTCGGCGTATTCTTTGGCTTGGGTCAATCCAAGTGGTAGCGTAATAAAGCCACCAATAATATATAAATTCCAACCCCAGAAGGTAAACCACGCTAAGGTGTCACTCCATAATCTAACGTTCGATGTACGTTGAACAATATAATAAGCGGTGGCCAATAAAACCGAACCTGCAAATCCATAGATAACAGTATGTGTGTGAACAGGTCGCAATCGTCCAAAACTAATGTACGGATTATCAAAGTTCAGAAATGGCCAAGCAAGTTCTGATGCGATATAGAGCCCGATACCTGTACCAATAACCAAATAGATACAAGACATATAGGAAAACCATTTGGTTATTTCTGTATTGTATTCAGTCTGATTCGACATTATTAGACCTCCATTAACGACAAACTAGGGCGTTTATCGAAGAGGGTATCGCCATTGTATTGAGAAGAATTCTGTTGTTGGTTGCTCAGGCATGTATCGACAAAACGGTGCATTGCTAATCTTCTAAAAATGGAAAGAGACAAGCAGTATGACAACAGACTTTAATTACGTATAATGAATATTATCTTCATTTAATATCAAAAATAATCATATGGATATAACGCTAGCCAAAACATTTTTAGAAATTGCTCGTACTGGTAGCTTCATTGCTGCCGCAGAAAAACTGCATGTTACGCAAACAACCGTTACGGCCAGAATTCATAATTTAGAAAAGCAAATAGGCTGTAAATTATTTATTAGAAACCGTTCTGGTGCATCGCTTACAGCAGATGGTGAGCGATTTATTGAATATGCCACCAAAATTATTCAAACATGGGAAACCGCTAAAAGAGACTTACCACTACCCACGGGTACGGAAAGAGTGCTGAATATGGGTGGTGAGATCAGCCTATGGAGCCCGTTGATGATGCAATGGTTGAATAATTTAAAAGACGACGTTGTAGATGTGGCAGTAAGAGCAGAAATCGGCGAGCGACAATCCCTCATTGAAAAGCTCGAACATGGCCTGTTAGATGTGATTATTATTCATCAACCAGAATATTCGCCCGGCATTCAAATCGAACAATTATTAGAAGAAAAATTAATATTTATTAGTTCTAAGAAAACACCCGAACCTTATATATATGTAGATTGGGGTGAATCATTTAGAAAACAACATGATCTCGCCTTACCTGAATATGCTAGAGCAAAATTAAGCATTAACCTTGGCCCATTAGCGATAGCCCACATACTTAAAAATGGTGGCAGTGGCTATTTTAGAACGCGTGTTGTTGAGCATTATATTAATGAAGGATTGCTAGACAAAGACAGCGATAAGCCAGAATTTAGCTTTCCTGTTTACGTTGCTTATAGAAGGGACAATGAAAATGACTTTTTCAAGCAGGCCATACAATCTTTGTTTGATGCTTGTAAAGTTCATTCTGCTTGGTTGTATGCTTGATTAAAGTCGAATGCAAGCCATCAAAGTGATTTTGTATTATCTCTATGACGCACCAATATGAACGGGAAATACGGTAAATTGCATTATATTAGTGCACTGATTATAGCGATAGAAAGAAACGGGTTTTTATAAGTTATTGATCTAAATTATTATATTTTGTTTTTTATTTGTGGCGTGGATGTTGCAATAACCACAGTAGCGCGAGGTGATTTTTATAATTACTGCTACTGAAAACGCTCAAAAAAAATAGGTTTCTAGGGTTCCGGTTAAAGTAATTTAACGTCTGGACCGAGAGTAACCGACCTTCACATAGAAGGTTACACGGAGGGATAAAAGCCCGGGAGATTCTTTAATTAATTATAAAGATCTCTCGCCTCTGAATCGTAACTAAACTGTGGAGTTTTATATCATGACCCGATCATTTATCCATACAAGTAGTGCTCTATTACTTGCTACATCACTCTTTTTTACCCCCTTAACGGCCAGTGCCGAAGTCAAAGATAAATTTTCCGTTGCGTGGACAATTTATGCAGGCTGGATGCCATGGGATTATGCTAGTAATTCTGGCATTGTAAAAAAATGGGCAGATAAATATGACATTGAAATCGATGTTGTACAAATTAACGATTATGTCGAATCAATCAACCAATATACCGCGGGTCAATTTGACGGTTGCACCATGACAAATATGGATGCTTTAACCATTCCTGCAGCCGGTGGTGTAGATTCAACCGCTCTTATCGTTGGTGACTTTTCTAACGGTAATGATGGCGTTGTCTTAAAAGGTGCAAACAAAACAATCGCTGATATTAAAGGACAGAATGTTAATTTAGTTGAACTGTCAGTTTCCCATTATTTATTAGCACGTGGTCTTGATACCGTTGGTTTGACTGAAAGAGACGTATCAGTAGTCAATACCTCTGATGCAGATCTTGTTGGTGTATTTGCCACCGACGATGTGACATCAACGGTGACATGGAACCCATTGTTATCAGAAATAATGAAGGTACCAAACACATCGAAAGTTTTTGATTCAAGCCAAATCCCAGGTGAAATCATTGACTTAATGGTCGTAAACACTGAAACACTGAACGACAATCCAAAATTCGGTAAAGCATTAGTCGGAGCTTGGTATGAAATTATGGATGTCATGAGTAAAGGCGATGAAGCTGCCTTAACGAGCATGGCATTAGCATCAGGTACCGATTTAGCTGGATACAAATCTCAACTCAATGCAACCAAAATGTTCTATAAAGCTGCAGATGCTGTTGCATTTGTAGAAAGCAAACAACTACCAACAACAATGAAAAACATTAGTTCATTTTCATTTGAGCACGGCATTTTAGGTGAAGGCGCCCAAGATGCTGATTTTATCGGTATTTCTTATCCTAATGATGTTGTTACTGGTAGTGACGACAATATTAATCTTCACTTTATTAATGATTATATGAAAATGGCGGCTGATGGTACTTTGTAATTCATTTTTTGCGGCCATTAGGAGAGGAATATGAAACGTCTCATTAATCAGTATCCTAACCGTAAAGGCAAAATACTGCTTGGTCTTATTCCTTTCATCTTATTTTTGGGGCTGTATGTATTTGCATCGCATGAGCGCCTTGCAGTAAATGAAAACGATAAACTGATGCCTGCATTAACGACGATTGTAGATGCGGTTTCTAAAATGGCATTTGAACCAAGTAAGCGTACAGGTGAATATTTAATGTTATCTGATACTACCGCTAGTCTGACTCGACTTGGAATAGCGGTATGTATCAGTGCATTGATAAGTCTTATTGTGGGTATTTTGACCGGCATTATTCCAAAACTACGTGCCAGTATCTCACCTGTAGTTACGACAGTATCATTGATACCACCCTTAGCTATTTTACCTATTTTATTTATCATTTTTGGTTTAGGTGAAGTGTCAAAAATCATGCTTATTGTGCTGGGAATAACCCCTTTCTTAATTCGTGATACCCAGCTACGGGTTATGGAGTTACCGGAAGAAATGATTATCAAAGCACAGACTTTAGGGGCAAATTCGTGGCAAGTTATTATTCGCGTAATACTGCCACAAATTCTGCCAAAGTTGATTGATGCGCTTCGATTAAGTTTAGGTTCAGCTTGGTTGTTTCTTATTGCTGCAGAAGCAATTTCATCAACGGAAGGGCTGGGTTATCGCATATTTCTGGTACGTCGATATTTGTCGATGGACATCATTTTACCTTACGTTGTTTGGATAACTATTTTGGCATTTGCTATGGATTATCTACTACGAAAATTATCGCGCTCTGTTTTCCCTTGGCAGTTAGTTCCAAAGGGGGAAGGTTAGTGGAATCAATAGAGTTAAAACATTTATGGAAAGAGTATGGCAACAATATAGTCCTCGAAGATATTAGCATTAGCGTTAAGTCTGGTGAGTTTATAACCCTAGTAGGAGCATCTGGTTGTGGCAAAACAACATTCTTAAAATTATTGCTTGGTATTGAGACGGCAAGTCGAGGCCAGATGTTGTTGGATGGCAAACCTTTAAAAGACGAACCCGATAAACATCGTGGCATAGTCTTTCAGCGTTATTCCGTGTTTCCACATCTCAATGTTATTGAAAATGTCATGTTAGGCGAAGAATTTGAACTGTCGCCACTATTGGGTAGAACGTTTGGTAAAAAACGTCGTGAAATTCGCCAACATGCTCTCGCAATATTAAAACGAGTAGGTTTAGAGGATTCAGTTCATAAGTATCCAAGTGAGCTGTCTGGTGGCATGCAACAACGCCTAGCCATTGCCCAAGCTTTGATTAAAAACCCTAGTATTTTGCTACTCGATGAGCCTTTTGGTGCACTCGATCCCGGCATCCGTGCTGATATGCACAAATTGATTCTTGATATATGGGAAGAAACCAAAATCACCATCTTTATGATCACTCATGATCTTAAAGAAGGTTTTCATTTAGGAACACGGTTATTGGTATTTGATAAATATCGTATCGATCCTCATCAGCCAAATCGTTATGGGGCAACGATTACATATGATATTCCAGTGGGTAATACCGATAATCGTACATTGACTGAAATAACAAGTTCTATGCTCAAAGAGGAGTAAGAAGAGACTAATGACTAAACAAATAACAGCTTCTAAACCGCTATATGAAGACACGCTTCCTGGTGGAGCACACTGGTCAATGGTGATTAGAAAGGGCACAACTTTACGTTTGATTGATCAACAAGGTGGCGCTAATTTAGCGATGATGCTTTATAACCCAAGTGAAAAATTAGAACGATATAACGCACCTGATACCTTGAAATGCCAGCATACCTTTAAGTTAACTAAAGGCCATTGCTTGTATTCGGATATGGGTCACATATTTTGTTCTATTGTTGATGACAGCTTAGGTTGGCATGACACGGTGGGTGGTAACTTAAGCAATAAACTGATGGCAAAAAAATGGGGCATAAAAAACTACCAAGATAATCGTAATGATTGGACTATCAGTGGTGATCACGCTTTTATGGTCGAGTTAGCAAAATATGGCCTTACTAAACGCGATATGGCTGCCAACTTGAATCTGTTTAGTAAAGTGGCTACTGATGATGACGGTAATCTGAGTTTTGTTGACAATCATAGTAAAGCGGGTGATTTCATCGATCTACGTTTTGAAATGGATACCTTAGTATTACTTCATACTTGCCCACATCCGATGAACACAGCTACTGAATATCCTAAAAAACCAGTGACCTTTCAATTACATCAATCAGCACCGTTAAGTGAAAATGATGAATGTATGAATGCTTGTGCAGAAAATCAGCGTGGCTTTAAAAATAATATGCTTTATTACATCGGTAGCCATGCTGATGCTTGTTGTACAACAGGAGATCCAGCATGATTAAACTAAGTAGTTTAGTAGCAGATAAAGCTATTTATCGTGAAACGGTTCTCGCCGGTGATTACTGGATGCAAGAAGTCAAAGCTGGCCAAACATTTCGCATTCTAGATCTGGAAGGCAATCAAGCTGCTGATACCTTATTTTTTAGTGCTGAAGATCCAAGTGAACGTTATAGCGCCATTGATACGATCCGTGAACAAGCTAATGCCTATTTAACAGCAGGCACTAAGCTGATGTCTAATCTGGGTAATACCATGTTAGAAATCACTGCTGACACTTGTGGACGACACGACACTTTGGGCGGTGCCTGTGCAACTGAGTCTAATACAGTTCGATATTCTCTAGAAAAGAAGTGCATGCATGCTTGTCGTGATAGTTGGATGTTAGCCATTGCTGAAAACGAACACTTTGGTGTCAGCAAACGCGATATTACACATAACATTAATTTCTTTATGAATGTACCTATTACTAAAGAGGGCGGTTTGACCTTTGAAGATGGTATTTCTGAAGCAGGTAAGTATGTGGAAATGAAAGCTGAAATGGACGTGATTGTGTTGATTTCCAATTGTCCGCAGCTAAATAACCCCTGTAATGCTTATAACCCAACACCAGTAGAAATTTTGATATGGAATTAATTTCTATCTTTCTGACCTATTTTGGGACGACTCAAAATAATGATAATTCAATGGGACGACCCACGATGAGTGGTTATTTCTATGTTTAAAAAAGTATTGATTGCAAACCGTGGGGCGATAGCCGTTAGAATTATTCGTAGCTTACATGCGATGAATATTAAGGCCGTAGTGGTTTACGCAGAAGCAGATCGTGACTCTTTACATGTCAGCCTTGCTGATGAGTCATACTCTTTAGGTGAAGGTAATGCATCTGAAACGTATCTAAACCAAAATCTAATCCTCGAAATAGCGCAACAATCAGCATCAGAAGCCATTCATCCTGGTTATGGTTTTTTAAGCGAAAATCCTGATTTTACGCGTCAATGTGAACAACGCGATATCGTATTTTTAGGGCCTACTCCTGAGCAAATGGAAGCATTTGGCCTTAAACATCGGGCAAGAGAGTTAGCTCAGCAAAACGATGTGCCGTTATTGCCGGGTAGTGATCTACTCAACAATATTGATGATGCCGTTAGAATTTCAGCAACAACAGGTTATCCGGTCATGCTTAAATCAACCGCAGGTGGCGGTGGCATTGGCATGATGCGGTGTAATGATGAAGCTGAATTACGTGCTGCTTTTGATTCAGTTCGTCGTTTAGGCGCTAATAATTTTTCTAATGACGGGGTGTTTATTGAAAAATTTATTACCGCTGCCCGTCATATTGAAGTGCAAATTATCGGTGATGGCAAAGGTCACGTCTTAGCATTAGGCGATCGTGATTGTTCGTCACAACGTCGAAATCAAAAGGTTATTGAAGAAGCGCCTGCTGCTAATATTCCTGATTCAGTACGAGCATCAATGCAAGAAGTTGCACTGCGTTTAATGTCAGCTATTCATTACCGTAGTGCCGGTACCGTTGAATTTGTTTATGACATGCTTAGCGATGATTATTACTTTCTTGAGGTCAATACGCGATTACAAGTAGAACATGGCGTTACTGAAGAAGTTTACGGTGTCGACCTTGTGCGTTGGATGATAGAAGTCGGAGCAGGTGAGAGTAACTTGCCGGCTGTAACACCTAAGCCAAAAGGCCATGCGATTCAAGTTAGGCTCTATGCTGAAGATCCGTTTAAAAACTTCCAACCGTCAGCTGGCTTGTTAACTGAAGTTGAGTTCCCTCAGGATGATAATGTACGTATTGATCATTGGATTAAAGCAGGATTAGAAATATCACCATTTTTTGATCCGATGTTAGCCAAAGTGATTTGTTATGCCGATACTCGCGAACAAGCTCGGCTAAAACTAGCTAAAACACTTGACAATATTAAGCTGTATGGCATTGAAACTAATCGAGAATATGTGAAGCAAGTTTTGTCGGAAGATGTGTTTACATCTGCCACAATAACAACTCGGTATCTTGATAGTTTTGTCTATCAGCCATTGAGCATTAATGTGATTTCACCGGGTACCTTTACCAGTATTCAAGATTATCCAGGTCGTCAAAATCATTGGGATGTCGGTATTCCACCATCAGGACCCTTCGATAATGTATCGTTCAGATTAGGTAACAGTCTATTAGGTAATGATAAAAACTGTGCCGGTTTAGAGCTCACTTTGAGCGGACCAACGTTGCAATTTAATAATGCGACTTCAATTGTAATCGCTGGTGCTGACATCGATGCTCGTCTTAATGACGAGGCAATTGCTCTGTGGCAAGTGATTAAAATTGAGGCGGGCGATAAACTAGCACTAGGTAAAGTTACTGGCGCTGGCACTCGAAGTTATTTACTGGTGAGTGGCGGTATTCAATGCCCTGAATATCTAGGATCGCGTTCGACATTCACCTTAGGTCAATTTGGTGGCCATGTAGGTCGTACTTTAAAAACAGGCGATGTACTTCATTTAAGTCACTGGAGCCCTGAACACGCTCCAGCTAATATTGGTCAACAACTACCTACGGATCTAATTCCATCGATAACAAAACATTGGGATATCAAAGTCATTTATGGCCCACATGGTGCACCTGACTTTTTGACTGATGACGATATTGCAGCTTTTTTTGATGCCAATTGGGAGATTCACTATAACTCAAGCCGTACTGGTATTCGTTTAATTGGGCCAAGGCCAGAGTGGGCACGTTCAACGGGGGGGGAAGCAGGACTACACCCTTCAAATATTCATGATAATGCCTATGCTGTGGGCACCATCGATTTTACGGGCGATATGCCGGTAATTTTAGGGCCAGATGGTCCATCATTGGGCGGTTTTGTTTGTCCAGCAACCGTGGTAACCGCTGAGTTATGGAAATTAGGTCAACTGAAAGCGGGTGATACGGTACGTTTTATTCCCATTTCACTGGAATCTGCAGTGGCATTAGAGCGAGGTCAAATCAGTTCCATTCAATCACTACAAAAAATAGTGGTAGAAGCACCTGCTGTTAAAATTAGTTCACCTATTTATGACTCAATCCCTGCTGATGATATCAGTGAGGCGGTGACTTATCGACTTTCTGGTGATCATTATTTGCTGGTTGAATATGGTGAACAGATCCTCGATATTAACTTACGTTTCCGCGCCCATGCCTTGATGTTGTGGTTACAAGAAAAGAACTTCGAAGGCATTCATGAACTGACACCCGGTATTCGTTCGCTACAAATCCATTACAGTAGCTTAGTCTTGCCGCTTGATGACTTAATCGTCATTCTCAAAAATGCTGAGCAAGCATTAAAAGATATTGAACAATTAGAAGTACCGGCACGTATCGTTCATATCCCTATTTCATGGGACGACGAAGCCTGTAAGTTAGCTTCTGAAAAGTATATGCAATCTGTTCGAGCCAATGCGCCTTGGTGTCCTGATAATATTGAATTTATTCGTAGGATCAATGGCCTAGATTCTGTTGCTGATGTCAAACAAATTGTGTTTGATGCTAGCTACCTTGTTTTGGGTTTAGGTGATGTTTATTTAGGCGCGCCAGTAGCAACACCTATGGATCCTCGTCATCGTTTAGTGACTACCAAATACAATCCTGCACGAACATGGACGGCTGAAAATTCAGTTGGCATTGGTGGTTCGTATCTCTGTGTTTATGGGATGGAAGGCCCGGGTGGTTATCAATTTATTGGTAGAACGTTGCAGATGTGGAATCGCTATCAAAAAACGGCGGAATTTACTAAACCATGGTTATTACGTTTCTTTGATCAAATTCGTTTTTATGAAGTAAGTAGTGATGAACTTAAACAAATTCGTCGTGATTTTCCACAGGGAAACTATCCACTAAAAATTGAACAAACCAGCTTTAGTTTAAAAAAATACAATGACTTTATTGACCAACATCAAGCTGGTATCGATACGTTTAAAGCATCACGACAAGCTGCGTTTGAGGCAGAACTTCAACACTGGAAAGATAATGGTTTACTGCATTTTGATAGTGAACATGCAGCTTTATCGACACTTGATGATGAGGAGCTGTTAGACGACAACTCTATTGCGGTTGATAGCCCAATGAACTGCAATATTTGGAAAGTAGAAGTTGAAGAAGGTGATCACATTAAAGAAGGCGATACCTTAATGATTCTGGAAGCGATGAAGATGGAAATTCAACTGATGGCAACACACAGTGGCGTTGTTAAAAAAATTAATCGTACAGCAGGGTCACAAGTAAATGCAGGCGATCGTCTGATTGTGATGGAGGTTGAATGATGGATATCAACACCCTAAATATGTCGATTCCTGAGATTCAAAAAGCGTATCGGCAGGGTTCAATAACACCGCAAGCTTTAATTGAGCAGTTATTAACTGCTAGTGAACAGTATGACGACCACAATATCTGGATCTCGCGTTTAAGTATTGAACGAATTCAGCCTTACCTAGATCGTTTAGCAGATTATTCGGTTGATGATTTACCCTTATATGGCATCCCGTTTGCGATAAAAGATAATATTGATTTAGCGGGTGTGCCAACGACAGCAGCCTGTGCCGATTTCAGTTATCAACCTGATGAACATGCTCACGTTGTAGAGCAGTTGATTAAAGCAGGGGCGATTCCACTTGGCAAAACGAATCTAGATCAATTTGCGACGGGTTTAGTAGGGGTCAGATCGCCAGAACCATGGGGTGCATGCAAAAATAGTATCAACCCTGAGTATATTTCTGGTGGTTCAAGTGCAGGGTCAGCCGTTGCTGTGGCATTAGGCCTAGTGAGCTTTTCTTTAGGAACCGATACTGCCGGATCGGGTCGCGTACCTGCGGCCTTTAATAATCTGGTCGGTTTAAAACCTAGTAAAGGATTATTAAGTACCCGAGGTGTTGTGCCCGCATGTCGTAGTCTTGATTGTGTAACTATCTTTACGCGTACTACAGATGATGCTAATCAGGTATTTGAGATTGCAGCTGATTTTGATCAAAACGATGCTTATGCAAGACCAAACCGTGATACCAACAAACGTAATTATGGCAATATAGAGCGTCCTTCTTTTCGCTTTGCTACACCACAAGTTGACCAGCTAAATTTCTTTGGCAATAAAGAAGTGGAAGCAGGTTTTAAACAGGCAATAGAAACACTAAGGCAACTAGGTGGTATTCATCAAACGATCGACTTTTCGCCATTTTTAACTGCCGCTAAATTATTGTATGAAGGTCCATGGGTTGCTGAAAGACGAGTGGCGACAGAAGGAGTAGATCACAAATCAATGTTACCCGTGATCGCTAATATTTTAGCTACACAAAAAGATGCGTTGGCTGATGACTTGTTTAAAGCTCAATATAAATTACAAGCCTGTTACCAACAAGTGCAACCCATCTTAGCTGACTATGATTTTATACTGACACCCACCGCCGGAACAATTTACACCATTGACCAAGTACTAGCCGATCCTATTCAGCTAAATAGTAACTTGGGTTATTACACCAACTTTATGAATCTACTTGATTGCAGTGCTGTTGCCGTGCCAGCTGGTTTTATATCATCAGGTTTACCTTATGGCGTGACATTATTCTCACGGGCATTCAGCGATACCCGTTTATTGTCTTTCGCTAATCTATTTCAGCAACAGCTGAATTTGCCACTGGGTGCTTCACAGCATGAATTGCCCAAATCAAATCAAAAACCTACCGGGGTCATGGATACCGTTGAAGTGGTGGTTTGTGGGGCTCATCTCGAAGGTTTACCTTTAAATTGGCAGCTTACAGATCGAGGCGGCAAGCTAGTTAGAAAAACCCATAGTTCAGCCCATTACCGGTTATATGCTTTAGCAGGCGGACCTCCATATCGACCTGGAATGATTCGAGATGAACAAAATGGCCAACAAATCGAAGTTGAAGTGTGGTCATTGCCCACTGCCAAACTGGGCTCATTTGTAGCCAATATTCCAGCGCCACTAGGAATAGGAAAAATCGAGTTAGAAGACAGTAATTGGTATGTAGGATTTATATGTGAGTCCTATGTACTCAATACCGCAACAGACATTACCCATAAAGGTGGGTGGCGTAATCATATTTGACTATTTTTATGGATAAGACAACGGCGTCATATTCTTTAGAAATATTCTTTGAAACCGACAGGCAATGAATAATTCAACGCCTGTTTAAATTTTTAGACAAACTTTTGGAGTGTTAACATGAAAAAAACGATAACATCAATTTTAGTCGCATCTTCACTGTATATGGCGGCACCATTAGTTCATGCAGAAGGTGCACTAGATACTGAAAACTTTAGTGCCAATGTCGCTTTTACATCAAATTACATTTTCCGTGGTGTATCATTATCAAGCAATGACCCAGCCGTGAGTGGTGGATTTGATTGGGGTTATAACGGCCTTTACTTAGGTACATGGGCAAGCTCAATCACCAGTGTTCAAGATGAATCATTTGAAATTGATTATTACGGTGGTTATGGCGGTGAAATCAATGGTATTGCATACTCATTAGATTACATTTATTACGACTACCCAGGTGATACTGGAACCCCAACTGACTTAGCTTATTATGAGTTTGGTGGTTCTTTAGGCTATACATTTGCAGGTGCTTTAGAGCCAACAATTGGTGTGTCAGTAATGCACTCACCTGATTTTTATGCTGAAACAGGTAAAGCAACAGCGATTGAAGGATCGTTTGATCTTAGCTTGGCAGCAGGATTTGGTTTAGGTGTTTACTACGGTAACCAAGATTTAGAAGAAAGTGAATATGGTATCGATGGTTATGATTACTACGGTATTTCACTGTCTAAATCTGTCGGTATATTTGACTTAAGTGTCAGTTATGCTGATACCGATAGTGATGGTGAGTCTTTCCAAGGCGGTGATACAGGCGAAGTATTCTTCACTGTTGGCGCGTCTATTTAACGTTTTATCAGTTGATAGTTTTTGCTGATAAGTAGACTCAGCTCATGAGTTTTTGAAAAAAAAGCCCTAGATTCTATTGAGTCTAGGGCTTTTTTTAGATCTGCACCAAAAGACCATTTAAACTAAACAACAGACGTAATCGTTGATGTGCGCCAAAAATGATAGTGGTCTAATAACAGTGAAATAATTTATAGCCTGTAATTTGAAAAAAATATTAAAAACACGCATCAGAGACACTAAGAAATCATCTATCGACTAGCTTTTCTGATGAGAAGACGTCCTCGTTCGCTGATCGACATGGAGAGCGAAGCGAGGTCGATTAGTCGCCAGTAGGCAACGCGTTTTTGCATTTTCGTAATAGAGAGCGTTAGCGAACAGTGGAGAATAATGTTAGAAAAGGCTTTTTGTTGCCGTAGAGTCAT
>JAGXHJ010000083.1 GCA_024636315.1 Methylophaga sp. | reverse complement strand
GGATACGCATTCTTTTTAGGTGTTGGCAAACACGAACACCATACAATGAGGTGGCTTACCTTAAAGCCCTAGAGCGACGAGGTTCAACACTACTCACTGTTGCTAAAGTGGCTTGACCGAACACCTCAGGGCGTGAAACGGCCGTTGGCATTCATCGTTCTGGACGCCTCAAAACACCACAAAGGTGTCATTGAGACATACCGCCTTACAAGTTCTAATTCATTGCAAAACAGACCTTAAGAAAACAGATCTGACCGAGAATTTTCGACCTTTATAGCCGCTCGAATGATTAATCTAACATTTTTGTTTCCTCTCCAAATCGAACATTCGTGAGGTTAAATTTCCCGCAAAGCTCTGTCTGGACTTGCTCATATTGATAATGAGACAAGGAGAGTGTATTCTCCTGTAGAAACAATAATTTACATCTAAATGTTAGATATTACTGATATGTACTTTACGGACCGACGGGTCAGTATAGTAACTGTTAACTCCCTCAAAAAAGGATAGATTTATGGCTGACAATACAATACCTGAGATAGAGCCTAATACTGAAGCCATTTATAAGGAAACAGAAAATAAGGTTGAGTGGCAGTATTATGACGAGGGAAGTAATCCAATTCATTTATCAAAAGTAATTCACAAAAATAAACCTCTCATACAAATTTATCCATTTAGCTATAACTCTGAAAGAGGTATTACTAAAAAACGAGTCCAATGTATTGAACTTCGAGGCTGGGAAAAAGTTAAGGAGGTACCAACTTCAATTCGCACTGGCGAAAGAATTGGTATAACTGCGGGTAAGAAAAAATTATTAATGAATTATCTATATAAACAATTCCCGGATTTTGAAAAACTGGTAATAGATAAAAACGGAAAAAGTAGATTTACTAAAAAAACAATAACATTTAGTTATGGTGATTACGATTCAGCTTTAAAGGCGATTAATAAAGAAACACGAATTTATGAAATTCGCAAAAAAACTGCAATAACTAACAATCTTGCTGAACTCACCTCAAAAATATCAGAAATAAAAACACAGCTAAGCAAAGGTGCAGTTAATTATTTTTTGTCTGCATATAGCGATGATTATAATTTATCAAATAGCGATATTGATTCAATTCTTTCAATCCTTTCAGTTGCCCCAGTAGGCAAAGTATCTGTTACAGACAATTTCATACAAACAAAAGACAAAATTAATGTTGCTTATTTGGGTGATGTTATAGAAAAGTACAAGTCGCTAATGAAAGTTAGTAATGACAATGAAAAAGATTGGCAAGTGTTTTTTGAAAAACACGGTTGGATTCTAGCTAGTTTATTTCCATTTCAAGTGGTTCTACGAAACCGTGAAGCGTATGTAGGTGGTAAAACAATTGAAAATAAAGAAGGCAGAGTTGTCGACTTCTTATTTCAAAATGGATTTAGAGACAATTATTCTTTATTAGAAATAAAGACACATAAAAAAGCCATTATAAAAAATAGACCTTACCGTGAACCTGATGTGTATTCTATTCATGAAGAATTGTCTGGCGCAATCAGTCAATGCCTAGACCAAAAAAACATTTTCATGACTGAAATGGGCCAAAAATATAAAATACTAGACCCAAAAGTCGTATTGGTTATTGGGATAAAATCAAAACTAAATGATTCACAAAAAAATTGTTTCGAGTTAGTGCGCAGCAATCAGAAAAATGTCGAAATTGTCACATTTGATGAACTACTAGATAAAATAAATGGGCTTAGGGATATTCTTAAGTCGTGATAAGAGTTAACAAATCACCCAACTTGACCGGCGCAAAAAACTCGCCGCCAAGTTAGCTCAAACGTTACATGCTAAAGGAATAAATAATGGCCAGCGAAGAAAATAAAGGAATCGATACAATAAAAAAGTTTGTTAGCCTTGAGGCTAATGAGAACTTGGTTAATGTTTTTAAGGCTGTAATATCTAATTTTCCCGTAGGAAGTGGTATTGCATCGCTAATGAGTGATTTTATACCTTCAAAAAGATTATTAAGGCTTGAAGAGTTCTCAAAAAATGTTGCTGATGACCTAGAGTACTTCAAGGAATCAATAAAAGAAGAGATCATTACTACTGAAGAGTTCGCCTATGTTTTTGAAGAGTGCTTTAGAGGTGCATCACAAAACTATCAAAAAGAAAAATTAGGTGCGTTTAGAGCAATTTTAGTAAATTCAGCTCAAACAAGCAGTATTCCTAATGATGAAAAAGAGTACTTTATAAACCTTGTTAATACATTTACTCCATTACACCTAAGAATTCTCAAGTTTATGGCAATGCCAGAGGTGTACTTAGATGAAAACAACATACCAACATCTAATATTCAAGGTGGTTTCTCTTCGTTTTTTCCAGTTGCATTGCCAGGCGTTGATATAGAAATAATTAAAATGGCATTTAATGATCTTTATCAAAATGGGTTTATAAATACAGATAAATCCATTTTTACTACCATGACATCTGGACAAGGCTTACAGTTGCTTGGGAATAGAGTAAGCGTAATTGGTAATAAATTTATCAATTTTTGTAGTTTGGAAAAATAACATGTAACGAATAAGGATAGATCGTGAGAGCGCAGCGATCCACGATCTTATCCTGTTGTTGAACAAGCCCGTGGCACTCTATATATGAAAATATCTTTTTTTTAATCCTGATGGGTGAGGCTCTTTTTTTACTGAGCCTTTTTTCTGGGCGAGCGGATGACGCCGCGATGACGCTGCAAAATAAATTAAATTGTTTTCATCTTTTCTCCTCCTTTAATGTTGGGTGAGTTTCTTGCCCGGTTATTTTCTTGTGATTACCCCGAGGGCGAGGTTTGCCGTATGCTTTTTATTACCATGGGTGACTGGCACTGTTTGCATTTAAACACCGGTCGGCTTCTCGGCGGTGTTTCTTCAATGCACACTTTTAATACCCAGTGAACCAGAGCCAATAACCTTTTGGCATTGGCGTGTAAAAAACCATAATCTCGCACACGTCTAAATCCTGTCGGCAGGACGTGTTGCAATAGCAGGTATAAAAAAGTTTCGCCTTTTAGCGTTCGGGTTTCTGTTTTTTTTGTTTGACTGTCGGTGTATTTAAACGTCACTTGTCCCTCTTTGTTGGCGATAATATTTTTTTCACTGATGACACCGCGATATAAATAACGTGACAGGTATTTAAGTGCGGGAAGGCCGTTACCGACATGGCGTACATTCGCTACCCATTTTTTGGGTGTTATTTCTGGTACTTTAAAGCCTGCTTGTTTGAGTGTGGCTATAAACCGTGCTCTAAATACTTTCGCCAATGCAAATTCATTGAACAGGTATTGTCCTTTGATTTTTTTCCATTGTTTTCTTTTTTTATCGACACCGCCGCCGGGCAGGACGACGTGGATGTGCGGGTGGTAATCCAGTCTTCGGCTGTGCGTGTGCAGCACCGCAGTGAAGCCCATCTCGGCTCCCAGATTATCGGGGTTCAGACCAAAGTCTTTGAGTGTGCTGCACACGCAGGCAAAGAACAGGTTGTAGATGGTTTTCTGGTTCTGTTTTACCAGTGACCTGAGCTGGCTGGGCAGGGTAAACGTTGCCATAAAATAGTCCACCGGCAGTTGTTTTTTCTTTTGTCGATCTAACCATTGCGTGGCTTCATGGTTCTGACACATCGGACAGCTTCGATGTCCGCAGGACAACGGCTGCCATTGGTGTTGTTCGCATTGCGTGCATTGCATCTGCAGCTCGCCTGAGTCGCGGGTGCGACAGCGTTGCAGCGCATGCAGTGCCTGCCACTGGTGGGGTGATATTTGCCCGGCGTAGTGTTTAATCAATAACGGTTTGTATTGCTCAATGAGTGATTGTATTTGCATGCTCACACCTTTTTTAAATCGATGTGGATTTCATTGACCAGGGCGTTGAGGGTATGGCGTGATTCTTTTTCAGTGAACTCGGTCAGGTGGGTATAACGTGCGGTGGTAGTCGGGCTGGCATGGCCCAGTAATGACTGGATATGGCGCAGGCTTAAACCACGTTCGAGTAGATGAGTGGCAAAGCTATGGCGCAGACTGTGTATCGAGACTTTTTTTTAATGCCGCAGTCTTTGACTACCGCCTTCATCGCATTTTGTGCACCACCCCTGTCCATGTGAGAGATTGCCTGTTGAATGCGCTCGATAGAACCGACGGGGTTAGGAAATAAGAACGCAGGGTGACGGTGTTTAAGCCAAAGCGCACGCAACGCTTTAAGCGTGAGATCAGGCAATGGCACCAACCGGTCTTTATGACCTTTACCGCGACGAATGTGTATCTGTTTACGTTCTGCATCAATGTCACGAATCTGCAGTGATAAAGCCTCTTCAAGACGCAACCCCATGGAGTAAGTCACTAACAGGAAAACGCGGTAGCGCAGCTTACGAGTCGCCCCGATCAGGCGCTCTATTTCAGCGAGGGTGAGGATATCGGGCAGTGTTTTGACTTTAGGCGGTTTAACAATATCGACCCATAGCCAGTCTTTGTTAAGAATATGTCGCCAGTAAAACTGAAGCCCAAGGCGGTCTATTTTAACCGTGCTCCAGGAATGACTCTCAACCAACGCCGAAAAATAATCTTTCAAATCATCCGGCGTCAGCGACTCGGGCAGACAATCAAAATGCAGTACCACTCGACGCACAGCACGCGAATAGCTATCGATGGTGTTATCCGCCTTGCCCTGTAACTTAAGGCATTGTAGCAGTTGCTTATAGTGATGATCAAAACAGGCTTTATCTTGTTTATTCATGTTAGTATTTCCTCTAAGTTAATCCCGAAACCGGGAATGGAAATAATACTATGCAGAAGATGCTTAGGGGTTCTGCCGCGATAGCGGCTTTGTTCAACAAGTAGCTCAAGCGGACGTAAAAAACACGCCGCTTAGCATGATGTTATGTAAATTTGAGTATCGAACTTCCGATCTGTATTTTTGAAAATGAATAAGGGTTTCTAATGAAGAAAAATAATTACTCTAGAGGTGCTGAGTGGAGAAAATGGGACTTACATGTTCATACGCCTCTATCCGTTTATCAAAAATTCGGACAAGATGATGAGGAAACTTGGGAAAAGTATATTGATGATCTTGAAAAACTACCGAATGAATTTGCTGTTATTGGTGTAAATGACTATCTGTTTATAGATGGATATAGCAGACTAGTTAGTGAGCAGAAAAACAATAATAGACTTACCAATCTTACACTGCTCCCAGTAGTTGAGTTTAGAATTGAAAAATTTGCCGGAATACAGTTCGAAAATCTAAAAAGAATAAACCTACATGTTATTTTTTCAGATGAGGTTTGTATTGAAACTATCAAAAGCCAGTTTCTTAATACACTAGAACAAAGCTATACATTAGAATCTGGAGATAAATGGACACGAGCTATAACGCCAGAAAGTGTCAAAGAGCTAGGTGCAACTATTAAAAAATCCGTACCAGAGTCCGAACTAGCTAATTATGGAACCGATCTGATAGAGGGTTTTAATAATCTCAATGTGAAAGAAGAGCAAATCTTTACCGCTCTAAAAAAAGACTGCTTTAAAGGCAAGTTTTTAATCGCAGTTGGGAAGACAGAATGGGCAGATCTGAAGTGGAGTGACGCTTCTATTGCTACCAAAAAATCTATAATAAATGAGGCTGATATTGTCTTTACATCTGCAGAATCCGTAGAGGCATTTAGAAAAGGAAAAATTCAACTAACTAAGCAGGGAGTGAATGACCTACTTCTTGACTGTAGTGACGCGCACTATTATTCTTCATCGGAAGATAAAGATCGCATAGGAAATTGCTTTACTTGGCTTAAAGCCGATCCAACTTTTGATGGTTTGAAGCAGGTAATAAACGAACCCATAGAAAGAATATATGTCGGAGAAGAACCTCCCTTACTGCAGAGAGTTTCTAAACATAGAACAAAATACATTAAAGAACTTACCATTAATCAATCTAAAGGATATGTTGATCAAGAAAATGCTTGGTTCAAGGATGTGAAGATTCAACTTAATAGTGAACTAGTGGCAATTATAGGCAACAAAGGAAGCGGAAAAAGCGCGATTGCTGATGTAATATCTCTTTGCGCCAACTATCATGATAAGGACGACTTTTCATTTTTAACTCCAAATAAGTTTAGAATAAAGAATGGTCGGCTAGCAAAGAATTTTGAGGCGGTTCTAACTTGGGAAAGTGGAAACGAAGAGACAAGAAACCTTAATGATTCTCCGAATAAAACGGAGATTTTGGAAGTAAAATATCTGCCACAAGGGCGCTTCGAGAGACTCACTAATGAAATTAGCTCCGTTTCAGAATTCCAAGAAGAAATTGAAAGTGTTGTTTTTTCTCATATACCAGAAACTGAAAATTTAGGCGCATTAACTTTCAAGCAATTGATAGACAAAAAAACTGTATCTGTGAATGCAGATATCGATGTACTAAAAAATAGTGCTGAAGAAGCAAATACAACAATAATCGAGTTAGAGCGCAAAGCGACAGAATCCTATAGAGCTGAAGTAGCCAACAAACTTGCAAAGAAAAAAGAAGAACTTGAAGCACTAGAGCAGCCCAAGCTCGTCTCCGACCCCAACGAGGACCCTTTAAAGAAACAGCAACATGAGGCAGTGAACGAAAAAATTGCCGGCATTAGACTTGAAATTGAAGAAATTGAAGCGTCAATTATAAAATCTGAGGGCGACAAAAAAACAGCTCTGGATAAAATTCAAAAACTTAACGATGTAATATCTGCAGTTAAACAGAAAAAAATAGAATACACGAATTTTATCAAGACGATTGGTGAGCAGTTGTCCGGTTTGGATATTGATTTGAATAAATTGATTTCCATAAAAACAGATCTAATACAGATTAACCAAATTTTAAAAACAGAGGAAGACTTGCTCGAAAGCATAAAATCACTTTTGGGCGAAACCGAAAAAAGTGAGCATCTCGATGGCGATTCCCTTTATCAGTCACTTCATGATCAGCTTGAAAATAAAAAGAATTCTTTGAAGATTGAAAAAGGAAAGCTCGATTCCGAGCAGCAAATATATCAAACATATATAACCGCAAAAGATAACTGGCTGAAAGACAGAAAAGCTTTACTTGGAACAAAAGAAACATCAAATACAGTTGCATATTTTGAAGCAGAATTGACCTATTTGAAAGAAAAATTACCGGAGCAACTGGAAGATAAATACGAAGAACGTAGAAAGATTACTCGTAGTATTTTTGATAAAAAACAAGAGGTAATAAGTGTTTACAAAAACGCCAGAAACAGGCTCAACGATATTATAGCTAGTAATTCAGATACCCTAAAAGACTATACGATTGAAGTAGATGCATCACTTGTTAAATCACTAGATTTTAATGTTACTTTTTTAGACTTTATCCTTCAGAATAAAATGGGTTCTTTTCATTCAAAAGATGGAGGGGAAAGGGAGTTAAATTCATTAATTAGCGAAATAGACTTTGATGATAAAAATAGTGTTATTAATCTTTTAGATAAGCTAATAGAAGCATTAAAAGTTGACAAGAGAACGGGGCAAGATAACGACTCTCGCGAGGTCGCTCAACAAGTAAAGGACGTGCAAGGACTATATGACTATATATTTTGCCTAGATTTCTTGGCTATTAACTACCAGTTAAAACAAGGGGACAAGTCATTAGAACAATTATCACCAGGGGAGCGAGGTGCCCTACTTCTCGTTTTCTATTTGCTCTTGGACAAAAATGATATTCCCTTGATCATAGATCAGCCAGAAGATAATCTTGATAATCATAGCGTGGCAACTGTTTTAGTACCTTTCATTAGAGCAGCTAAAATGAAGCGACAAATTATTATGGTTACTCACAATCCAAATCTTGCTGTTGTTTCTGATGCTGAACAAATCATATACGTTGAATTAGATAAAGAAAATTGTTACACCTTTTCAACCTTATCTGGAAGTATTGAAAATAAAGACGTAAACAAAAAAATCGTTGAAGTGCTTGAGGGAACCATGCCTGCATTCAATAATAGAAAGAGAAAATATTATGAAAGTTAATTTCTGGCAATTGGTTTTGTTTACTTAATTACATAACAAATTGCTGTACACGGAAAAATTACACACTCCTAATTTTTCCGTGTACAGCAAGGCGTTATGAGTACAAAGAGGATAAATAACAATGGATAGTTGGTGGGGGCTTGGCGAATGGTCAGGACATCGAGGTGAGAAATTATCGCTGTATTTAATTACGTGTCCATTCTGTGGCGAAAAAGGAAATTTCGATACTGCGTTTCATGCAGAAAAGAAAAAACCAAATGGTCATAAAGTTTTAAACTTCGATACTCTTAAATGTGGTAATTGCGCCTCCTATGTTCAAGTCTTTTGGTCGGCAGGTGATCGTTTGCATGACTTTCGCATGGTTCCGTGGCCATTAAAACTAGAAAAACATCCAGAGCATTGGCCAGAAGCAGTGGGTAGGTATTGGCTCCAAGCTAAGAGGAATCTCAAAGATGAAAATTGGGATGCCGCTGCCTTAATGGCAAGAAGCTCTCTTCAAATAGCATTACGAGAGCATGAAGCGAAAGGAGGGAATTTAAAAAAAGAAATTGATGATCTAGCATCAAAGGGAGTGCTTCCTCCGATTATGCAAGACTGGGCTCATAACGTAAGAGAACTTGGTAACGATTCGGCGCATCCTGCACCAGGGCAAGAACCAACAAATCCCAATGATGCGCGTGACATAGTTCAATTTATGGATTTTCTTTTTGAATATCTATATACGCTACCTAAACGAATAAATGATTACCGTGAAAGAAGTAACTCATAAGGTGCTCGTTCGGATACAAACTACCCTGCGCTTCGTTTGCACCGCACAGCTTGGTCGTTAACGTCCGCTATTGATTAGATTTCCATTATCAGAAAGAACCGCTCAAGGTCGCCTAAAGATTGTATCCGGAAGAAAAAATGTAAAATCTTAATGTCCTCTTTGTATAGGAGAGGTGTTTTACATAGAAGATATTCAAAGTTTATGTATCTAATTCCCAAGTCACCACATAACAGACCCTTTGTAAAAGTTGTTTGAAGAGTTGAAAGTCGACTTAGCGGATATTCAGTAATGCCTAATTGCCTAAAGGATCTATGCATTGATAATGATTGCCATTTGCTATAATGAAAATACTTGATACACTACCCGCTGTTATTTACCACTATCAATTAATTTAAAATCATTATTATGTCGCATCTAAAGCAAGTCTTACTGATACTACTCGTGCTCAGCACGTTGGGGTACAGTAGTGCATGGGCTTTTGATGAGCATGTAATGGAGCAGCTTGGGACTGAACTAGATAGCAATACCACGGTGTTTGGTGATTCTCAAGATGAAAAAACAGATGCAGACATCGCCTGTGATCACTGCTGTCATATCTCTTCTCACTTAGTTGCAATCTTTCCTGCTTCTATCCGCGACCTCACAAATGGCGCACCAATCTATTTGTTGAATCTAAAAGAAGACCATATTTCTTATATCGTAAGTCCAGACCTGAAACCTCCCCGCGTTTAATTCTTGAATTTCGCCAGCTAGCTGGTTATTTCATCTGTCGAGTAATCTTAACTTGCAGGTGTTTTCTCTATATATTCGAGAATTAAATCATGATCAAAAAACCATGTGTAAATCGTGGGCTGGTTGTAGCTCTTGGCTTTATCGCTGCGTTGTTAGTAGCTGATATTGTTCAGGCAGAGATAGTCAAACCCACCCAGTCTGTTATAACTAAACCCAGTGCCAATATGCCTGACGTAAGGCTACAACGCTGGTTAAATAAAAACGTAGATAACCATCCTTCAGTTTTAGCCGCTAGGTCCGCTGTTGACTCTGCTCGCTATCAATTATTGGCGGCAGATAAGGCGTTGTATAACCCCGAGTTGCAGTTTGAGGCAGAAACAGCTGAAGCAGACTCTGCCTCCATTGGCCTCAGTCAGACTATTGACTGGGGTGATATGCGTGGGGCGAAGACAGAAATGGCCAGTTCACGTAAATCTACTGCAAACTTTTCCTATGAGGCAATACGTTGGGCTACTGCTGAGGAATTTTTAAGTGGACTTTCCAACTTTCATACCTCCAAAACATTAAAAGAATTAGCAGAACAAGGCAACGCCTTGATGCAGCGTTCAGCTAAATTAGCTAAGCAGCGTTATAACGCTGGTGATCTCAGTAAAGTTGAAGTTGATCTTGCTAATTTAACGTATGCGCAAGCACGTTTTAAACGAGCGGATGCTATCTCACAGCATGCGCGGGCAACCCAAAATCTTATATCGCTGAGTGGTGATGTAAATACAGACTGGTCAAAGCTAGCGACTGAGCTATCTAGTGTAAAGATGCCAGATCCTCTTAATGATGATAATGCCAAAGATCAGGAAATTGAAGTCACGGTACAGCAACTACCTCAGATGCGCTCAATTTTGTCGCGCGTCAAATCTGCACAGGCGAATGTAAAAGTGCAGGCGGGTCAGGGTTCGGTCAATCCAACGGTTGCATTTCGTGCAGGTAAGGAAGAGAAAGATACGCTGCTGGGGCTTAGCTTATCTATCCCATTGCAAGTAAGAAACAACTTTCAAGCTGAAGTTGATGCCGCCAATGCTGAAATGATTCAAGCTGAAAGAGAATCAATAGCCGCCTATAGAAAGCTTAAAAGTCGTTTAGAAATTGCTGTTGTGTCTTATTCATTAAGCCGAGAAGCATGGTTTTCCTGGCAACAGTCAGGTGCTGATACGCTGAGTGAACAAATTAAATTACTTGAACGATTATGGAAAGCTGGGGAGTTAAATACCACCGATTATCTTATTCAGCTTAATCAGGCTCTGGAAACGAAAGCCAGTGCAATAGAACAGCGTGGTCGTATGTGGGCTGATTGGAGTACGTGGTTAACCGCTTCAGGAAAAATTCAGCAATGGTTACCGGTCACAACAAATAAAAGAGAATACTAATGAATAATTTAACAATAAAGATAGCAGGTCTACTGGTTTTATTTTTGCTGACAACACCATCCATAGCATCAGATAACCATGAGGAAAGTGGGCATCAGAAAGAATATAGCATAGGTGGACATGGTGACCATGATGAAGATCATGATGAGAGCGGTCATCAGGAAAAAGAGAGTAAAGGTAGTCATGGTGACCATGATGAAAGTAGTCATGGTGAAACAGGTCAAAAAGAAGCGGCTCATGAAGAAGAACAGTCCGTAAAACTTAGCAAAGAGCAAATAAAAATCGCTGGTATCGTAAGTGAATCATTAACACTTCAGGATGTTTCAACTGTTATTGAAGCGCCTGGTGAAGTTTTATTAAACGCCTATAAAACGGCATCGGTAACAACGCGGGTTTCTGCGCAGGTCTTCAAGCGTCATGCAAAGTTAGGTGATGAGCTTACTACCGGTCAACCGTTGCTGACTTTATCAAGTGTTGAAATGGCAAATGCGCAAGGTGAATTTCTGGTGACAGAGCGCGAGTGGAAACGGGTGAAAAAACTGGGAAGGAAAGTCGTTTCTGAATCGCGTTATACCGAAGCTAGAGTTGCGCGCGAGCAAGCAAGAGCACGGGTGTTAGCTTATGGTATGACTTCAAAACAGGCCGATAACTTTGTGAAAAGTGGCGATGCTTCAAAAGCCAATGGGTCTTTTCAATTACTAGCACCACAGGATGGTACGGTAATTAAAGATAATTTTATCCTGGGTGAATTAATCGAACCGGGCCGAGTTCTTTTTGTTATCAGTGATGAGTCTGTACTCTGGGTAGAAGCTAAGTTGACACCTGTTCAGGCAGCGCTAGTTTCACCAGGAAGTACGGCGGTAATCACTTTAGGAAAAAACAGCTACACAGGCAAAGTTGTGCAGGTGCATCATGCATTAGATGAAGATACTCGGACACTGGGTGTGCGTATTGAGCTAGCTAATCCTGAGGATCAACTGCACCCTGGTATTTTTGTGCAGGCAAAAATTAGCAGTAACAACTCTGCGCTGGCATTAGCCGTTCCAGTCGATGCGGTCTTGAGAAGTCCGGATGGTGACTGGATGGTTTTCATAGAGCATAAAGCAGGTGAATTCGAACCTAAGGAAGTTGAGCTTATTAGAACGGTCGGTGATATTAGCGTTATTGAAGGGCTAGAAGCTAGTTCACGCGTGGTAACACAGGGTGCTTTTTATGTGCAATCAGAGTTGGCGAAAAGTGGCTTTGAAATACACAATCATTAGGATTTGAAATCATGTTAAATAAAATAATAGAGATAGCGGTAAGCAGTCGTCTGTTGGTAGTACTGGCATTACTCGCCACTTTAGTTGCTGGTTTGCTTATTTTGCCAAAACTAAACCTGGACGCGTTTCCAGATGTAACCAATGTTCAGGTCACGGTTAATACTGAAGCACCGGGATTGGGGGCAGAAGAAGTTGAGCAGTTAATCACCTTTCCTATAGAAGCTGTCATGTATGCCTTGCCAGATGTTGAAGAAGTTCGTTCAATATCCAAAACCGGCTTGTCAGGCGTAACAGTGGTATTTACTGAAGGCACTGATATCTACTTTGCAAGACAGTTAGTCTTTGAACGTTTGCAGGCAGCAAAGGAGCAAATACCAAGTGGTGTAGGCACGCCTGGTATGGGGCCGAATACTTCAGGTTTGGGCCAGGTTTTTCAATACATGATCCGTTCAGAAGTACCCGGTCAATATGATGCTTTAACGTTACGCAGTTTAAATGACTGGGTGGTAAAACTGTTATTAATGCCGGTTGATGGTGTTACCGACGTGCTCTCTTTTGGCGGTGAAGTTCGTCAATATCAGGTACAACTAAATCCTCAACGTTTATTAAGTTACGAGCTAACCCCTGATGATATCAGTTCTGCAATCGAACAGAATAATCATAACGCGGGTGGTTGGTATCTGAACCGTGGTGCCGAGCAGTTGATTATTCGTGGTGTTGGTTGGGTACGCAGTGGCGAAAAAGGTATCCAGGATATCAGTAATATTCCAGTGAAGCAGAATGATGGCACTGTGGTACGGGTCAGTGATGTTGCAGATGTAGAGTTCGGTGCAGAAATTCGTCAGGGTGCGGTAACCATGACCATGCGTGATGAGGATGGGGTGGCGAAACCACTGGGTGAAGTGGTGGTGGGCATCGTTATGAAGCGTATGGGCTCTAATACCAAAGTAACCATTGATGGCGTTAAAGACCGTTTGCCGATCATTCAGCAGGCATTGCCTAAGGGCGTCATCATCGATCCATTTTATGACCAGTCTGATTTAGTTGATCAGGCCGTTGATACAGTTATTACTGCGTTGCTGCAAGCCTTTGTGCTAATCATCATCGTTCTTATGTTGTTTATGATGAACCTCCGAGCGACTTTATTAGTGCTGTTATCGATTCCAATATCTATCGGCCTGGCATTGATGGCGATGGCTCAGTTGGGTGTTTCCGCTAACTTGATGTCATTAGGTGGTCTGGCGATTGCCATTGGTATGTTAGTCGATGGCTCGGTTGTAATGATGGACAATATATTTTCACATCTTAGTCATCCAGACGTGCAGCATGAAAAATTTATCAAAAAGAAAGTGGCACAGAATGACGACGACCCCTTTGATGTCTCTCATGATGGTCACGGTTCGAATGGTATGGTTATGCGTATTCAGCAGGCTGCGTCCGAAGTCGGTCGGCCGGTATTTTTTGCGGTGTTAATCGTTGGTGTGGTATTCGCACCGCTGTTCAGCCTTGAAGGCGTTGAAGGCAAGATGTTTCAACCGATGGCTATCTCAATTCTACTCGCCATGATGGGTGCCTTGATTGTTGCGCTGGTCGTTATTCCTGCACTGGCAACGTACATGTTCAAAACAGGCGTAGTTGAAAAACAAAGTCCGGTTCTTGTGCCTATCGAAAAACGTTATCGCAGTTTGCTTAAGCTGGCATTAAAGAAAAAATCAACAGTCGTGATTGCATCGATGGTGCTGTTCGTTGCTTCGCTTGCCTTGTTACCATTTCTTGGAACTGAGTTTGTGCCTGAGCTTGAAGAGGGCACGGTGAATGTCCGCGTGACGTTAGCGCCCTCATCAAGCTTAAATACTGCGCTCAAGGTTGCGGAAAAACTGGAGAAACAGTTACTGACATTTCCTGAAGTGCTGTATGCATCAAGCCGTATTGGCCGTGCAGAAGTTGGTGGTGACCCAGAGCCGGTTTCAAATATCGAAATTTATATCGGGCTTAAACCTATTAGTGAATGGCAGACAGCCTCTGATCGAAAATCGTTACAGTTGATTATGGAAGAAAGAATGTCACTGATTCCTGGTCTGCTGTTTAATTTTTCACAGCCAATTGCTACTCGTGTCGATGAATTGTTATCTGGTGTGAAAGCTCAACTAGCGATTAAATTGTTTGGTCCTGATCTTGATGTCCTGGTTGCTAAAGGCAAAGAGATTGAAACATTAGTTAAGAGTATCGATGGGACTCGAGGGGTTGCACTGGAACAGACCGAAGGCGAGGCGCAACTGGTAGTACGCCCTGATCGTGACTTGCTAGCGCGTTATGGTATACCTGTCGATCAGGTGATGAGTCTGGTGAGTGATTCTATTGGTGGACAGGAAGCTGGGCAGGTCATTAAAGGCAATGAGCGTTACGATATCTACGTGCGCCTTGCCGATGAATATCGTAACAGTATCGAGGCGATTAGAGGTTTGATTCTGCAAGCAGCTGATGGTGCCTGGGTACGTTTAGGTGATATCGCTAAGGTGGATATTGAATCTGGTCCACCACAAATTCGTCGTGATGATGTGCAGCGCCGCGTGGTAATCCAGAGTAATGTTGAAGGCCGTGATATGGGTGGTCTGGTTACCGAATTAGACCAGCGTATCCGCAGTGAAATTGATCTGCCTACTGGTTACAGCGTGGTATTTGGTGGTCAGTTTGAAAATCAGCAACGAGCGCAGGCACGATTGATGGTGGTTGTACCGTTGTCTTTAGGGCTGATATTTTTGATGCTGTATTTTGCCTTTAACTCGATCGGTCAGGCATTGTTGATAATGCTCAATGTACCACTGGCATTAATTGGTGGTATTGGGGCTTTGTTTATTTCCGGTTTGTATCTGTCAGTGCCAGGTTCCATTGGTTTTATAACCTTACTTGGTGTCGCTGTATTAAATGGTGTAGTGATGGTGAGCTCAATTAATCAGCGCGTGGAAGGTGGGCAGGATGTCGAGGGAAGTGTCTTTGATGGAGCGCTATCACGACTGCGACCAGTATTGATGACTGCGATTACTTCTGCACTGGGTTTGATTCCGTTATTGATGTCCAACGGTGTTGGCTCGGAGATTCAGCAGCCGTTGGCAACGGTGGTGGTTGGCGGTTTGATTTCTTCGACCTTGTTAACTTTATTCGTGGTGCCGGTTTTATACCCGTACTTTTCTGCAAATAAATATATGAAGTAACTTGTATATGCCTTATCTGAGAGGGTGAGGAATTTTATTAATTACAAATAATGTTTTGAATAAAAAAGCAGAAAATTCCATTTTTTTATAAATTGGAGTTATAAAACGCCCATTGGCACCGGTGGTAGTCGGAGGATTACTCTCCTCCATACTACTCACATTGTTTGTATTACCAATGTTTTATAGTCGTTTTTCTCATCGAATTATCGAAGAAAACATAGCGCCGAAGGAGGTGAAATGGAAATAGGTGTTTCAAAATGCAGTTTTTGTCTTCACGTTATTGCCGGGATTGCCATTGGCATATTGTTCTTACACCCGATTACAAAAGCTGTTTATTGGTTTGAGTTTCAGGAAGAGTTTCAATTAAAAATGACGTTGTGGGAGTTCCTACTTGAACGAGCGCGATCTGATTCATTCGTTGAGATGATTCCCATGAGCTTGGTGTTTGGATCTATTGGTGGCCTCGTTGGTTTGGGGTTTGGCATCTATCATTTGAAACTTACCGCGCAGCATCGTGCGGTACAAAAGCTTGAAAGAGAGCTTGCAAGAGATCTTCCCTCGTTGATTGCTGCTGGCGAAAGTGATGATACAGAATTTAAATCTTCTGTGCGTTGGGATGTGAGGCAGGAAAAGATAAACAAAGCGCTGGATATGGTCATTGCTAAAACAATTGCCGGATTTATGAACCACAAGGGAGGAAACCTCTTGATAGGTATTGATGATGACGGAAATATTTTAGGCTTAGAAAATGATTATAAAACTTTAAAGTATAAGAACCGTGATGGCTTTGAGCAACTCATCATGGATCTTGTTAAGACGCGACTTGGCGGTGATAAATGTCGTTTTATTCATACCGTATTCTTTAAGTTTGAAGAAACCGACGTTTGTAGAATTATTGTCGAGCCATCCAATGAGCCAGTGTATTGTAATGATACAAATGTGGCTAAATATTTTTTAAGAACCGGAAACGTAACCCGTGAGCTTGATGCTCAGGAAGTTGTTTCGCATGTCAGTGGAAGAGTTAATAATGGGTCATGATCACAATATAGAAAATATAAAAGATAAGCGATTGGTAGCTGCTGTTCTGGTTAATGTGTTATTAACCGTGGCACAAGTGGTAAGCGGTGTTATTTCTGGCAGCCTGTCACTGATTGCTGATGCACTGCATAATCTGAGTGACGCTGCAGCTATTGGCATTGCTCTATTTGCCAGAAAGATAAGCCGAAAACCAGCCGATGAACTTAAAACTTTTGGCTATAAACGTGCTGAGGTGATCGCTGCGCTAATCAATTTGATCACATTAGTGATTATCGGCCTTTATCTGACTTACGAGGCATTATGGCGGTTTGCAGAGCCACAAGAAATTCAAGGCTGGATAGTGGTTTTTGTTGCCGGAATTGCACTGGTCATTGATGTTATTACCGCCATACTGACTTATAGCATGTCCAAAAATAGCATGAATATCAAAGCAGCCTTTTTGCACAATGTATCGGATGCACTGGCCTCAGTGGGTGTCATGATCGCCGGAACGCTGATTATCCTCTATAACTGGTATTGGGTGGATGCACTGATAACGCTCATTATCGCAGGTTATGTATTGTGGCAGGGATTTACCATGCTACCCAAAACCATCCATTTACTAATGGAAGGTGTCCCGGAGCATTTACACGTCAAGGAAGTTATTACTGCAATGCAATCTATTGATGGAGTGGAGAATATTCATCATGTGCATATCTGGCAATTAGAAGAGCATTTATACGCTCTTGAAGCGCATGTGGTGACCAGTGCTGATCAATTAACAGATATCGAGAAAACAAAAACCTGCCTTAAAGAACTACTGGAAGAGCGTTTCGATATAGGTCATTCAACACTGGAATTCGAGCATGGTAACTTAACAAATTGTGCTGAAAAGCAGGGAGCAACAAAATATGAATAATTATTAAAGTCTCCGTGAAGGTCTGTTGTTGTGGATCATTTTCAATGCCAGATAACGTCACCCAAGGTCGTTTTATTATTGATTACACGCATCCAAAGTTATTCAATTGAACGTCGCTTAATGGAAGAGTCTTCTCGGGCAGCGCAACCGAACAAACCATACTTACTCCGGATCCATAAGTTATAAATTGTGATGCGTTTCTCGTCAGAATTCTGATTTCTGCTTTCAATATAAATCCATTTTTTGCTGTTTTCTTGTGCCCATTTTGTGCCCAAATTTTTCAATCTTAAAACCTGCTGTGACCGTGTCAGGCGACAGTAAATAATACGGTAAATCTTGCAAACCCTTATAACATAGGTGTTTGGAGCGCTTTTGACGAGTTTTGATGAACGAATGGATAATGAAATGACGGGAACGCAGCCCGCGGCCAAATCCTGTGTGACAATGATAGTAATCGTCACCTTCAACATTATCTATAGTGGTTTTAGCCCGTCAGAATAGGCTTTCCCAGCGATACCAGTCTATAAATAAAAAAACCACCGCAAGGGTGGTTTCGTTATTTGGTGGAGATGGCGGGAATCGAACACTGCGTAGTAGCCTATAAATCAGTTAGTTATTACTGTAAGTGCCCAATTTGTGTCCATCTTATTATTCTGGGTTTATAGCTGATTGTGTTGAATGCTTTTTCTATAATTTTTAATT
>JAGXHJ010000082.1 GCA_024636315.1 Methylophaga sp. | reverse complement strand
CGCACTACATGGAACGATGCGATAGCGAGTAAGTAGTGCAAGCCGCCAGTAGGAGTTGGTGATTACAGCAGCTTTCGTAGCGTAGCGAAGAATAGTGCAGTAATTACATCCTCACTCCGTCAGTCGCTTGAGAGCCTAAGCCTTAGCGAGGTGACGAGGACGTCTGGTGCAAATTGGTCGTCGCCGAACGGAGTTGAATTAAACCATGGATGGGTTAATTCTCTCACGAGTACGGTGACACGCTGGGTCTTTAAGCCATACTTCAAAAGGAAAATTATCGAGTAAGGCCTGCTGGTAACCTTCTTTTTGGCGTAAAGCTTTTTCAGCTCGTTTGCGATCGGTAATGTCCTGAACGAAAACAAAATTGAACTCTTCGCCATCAAGCAAGATGTAATGCGCTGTAACATCAACATCAAACATCGTTCCGTTTTTACGGCGATGCCGCGTAGCAAGGCTAACCACTTCATTTTTAATTAAATTATTCCAAAAAGTTGGCCATACAGATGCTGAAAAATCAGGGTCATAGTCCCACGGATGCATGCCGATCAATTCATCTTTGGTGTAGCCTAATGAACGGCAGGCATATTCATTGACGTACTGAACTTCGCCTGTCGGACTTAATCGGAAAAAGGCTGATTTACTTTTATCGATAAATGTTTTGCTTAACCAAAGTTCATTTTCTATTTGTTTCTGATGTGTAATATCTTCGTATATTCCCAGCATGCCTAAGGTATGGCCTGTTGTGTCATAGAGCGGTAGTTTTGACGTGCGCAACCAAATTGTATCGCCCTCTGGTGTTATTTTAGTTTCTTCATAAGCAAGTTTTGATTGCCCTGATTCGATAACGCTACGATCGTCGGCTTGCAACTGTTCAGAATGATCTTTCCAAGCTAGATCTGAATCAAACTTACCAATAATGCTATTAGGGCATGATTCACCGGCATCATTAGCAAATGTGGTATTGCATCCAAGGTATCGTGAACTTGTATCTTTCCAAAAAACTCGGAGAGGAATGGTTTCGATAACCGCTTGTAGAATATTATAAGACTCGCCAATGGCCTGAACGATAGATGCACTTTCGGTAATATCGTGAAGTACAACTAAGTTGCCCCCTTTGTGCCGGTCACCAAGGAGAGAGGCAGATGCCAGCACCGATTTTACTACGCCGTTTTTGCAATTTACTTTTACCTCAAGAGGGACAAAACCAGTGCCATCCTCGTTCATCTCTTTTAGTCGAAGCGCCCATGATTTTGTAACACAATGTCGGTAGTATTCATCTGGATAAGCTATTGTCCACAAGGTATCTAGCGTTGGGATGTCATCAACCGTGTAGCCATAAACTCTAGTAAACTCGCGGTTGATCATCACTAGCTCATGGTTAGCGTCGTTGATAGCAATAGGAATAGGGCAAGCATTTATAATCTCGGTTAGTTGGTCATTATTGCGGCGCAGTTCAGATAGTTTGCCGAGCAAGTAGATTGTCATACCGCTTACTACTGAGGCTGTGAGTATTGAAGCAACCATTCCTGTTATCAGATAGTCAATTGTCACTGTTCCATGAAATATCAAACTCATTACACTAGTAACAATTTCAGTTATCACCACGGCGAATAGAACGGTGATAAGCCATAAGTTATGTTTTTTTACATTTTGGATATGATTGAAAAAGTTGGTTGCAAACATAATTTCGATGTTTCCGAGATATATCAAAGGACGATATGGCTGTGAGTTAGCTCCATGCTACAAAGTAAGTGGATGAATGTCCAAATAGCTCATCTAAAATCATTAAAAAAGTTCTTAATGTTTAATAATGCTACATATTTAGTGTGAATCATCTCACGATTGTGAATTAGTTTGTACTACTATAGTGATTAACTTAATATTAAATCTAATGAGGCACAGGGGACTGTTTGCATGAAATCAGTAACACTACCAGAGATAGGCGAAGATGCACTTGCGACTATTTTAGAGCTAATAAGTGATGGTATCTGGGATTGGAATGCTAGTACGGGTCATGTGTACCGAAGTCCTGGCTGGTTTCGGATGCTTAATTATGCTGTCAGTGAACTCGAAAGTAACGTATTCACTTGGGAAAACATTATCCACCCAGATGATTTTAATCGCGTAATGGAACACTTCGATAACTATACCAATCACAAATCAGAAACCTATAAAATACAATATCGTTGCCGAACTAAAGATAATAAATATGTCTGGATTGAAGATAGAGGACGTGTAGTTCAATGGAATAGTGATGGCTCTGTGGGCAGAATGATTGGTGCTCATCGTGATATAGATGCAGAGAAAACACTTCAACAGCAAACTCAACGTGATAAAGAAGATTTACAGTTACTCGTTGAGACACGAACAGAAGAGCTGAATCAACTTAATATAAAAATACGAGAAGTGGAACAACTAGCAACCACAGATTCACTCAGCTTACTTTTAAATAGGCGTGGTTTTGAAAAAAAATTAATCAGCGAGAGTGCCAGAGCTAAACGGTTTAAAGAACCACTGACGTTGATAGTGTTCGATCTTGATAATTTTAAACCCGTTAATGATCTCTATGGCCATTCTTCAGGTGATTTGGTGCTGTATAAAGTGGCAGAAGTATTGCGGCAACATTTAAGAGAAATCGATATTCCAGCACGTTGGGGCGGTGACGAGTTTTTGATTCTCTTGACTAACACTACAAAGGAACATGCTTCAAAACTTGCTGATAAACTTCGGGGATTGATTGCCGAACAGCCAGACATTAAGGTGTTTTCAGTGACCGCAAGTTTTGGTGTAGCTCAGCTAGGTCATGATGAAGATCCTATGCGTCTCACTATTCGTGCCGATAAAGCCTTATATCGGTCGAAAGATGCGGGACGTAATAAAGTGACTTTACTTTAATGATTTTTATTGCTCAGAATCAATTGAGTTTAACCATAAGGATTGAGTGTGCTCGATAATTTAACATCGAAATTTAAAAAGCTAACGGCAGAGGTAAAAGACAGCACCCATAGTATCCTTGATGATGCTAGTAAGGTCGTTGACCGTGCATTTGATAAGCATATCTGTATTGGTGTTACTGGTTTTAGCGGTAGTGGTAAGTCAACATTTATCACTAGCCTAATTCATCAATTACGATATTCAAATGAAGCTGGATTAGCGAGTTTCTTAGCGGCAAGAGAACAACGTATTCTGGAAGTAAACTTGTTGCCATCACAAGGTTATGACCTATTTGACTATCAAGCTGGCATTGCAGCATTATCGTCTAAACCACCACAATGGCCACAGCCTACACAATCATTAAGTAGCACCATTGTACAAATCGTCTATAAGCGTAATTCAGTCTTTAATCGTGTTTTAGGCGAAACAACCACCTTTAATATCGAAATCAGAGATTATCCTGGTGAGTGGTTGCTGGATTTACCACTAATTGGCCAAAGCTACCTTAATTGGTGTTTTGACCAGACTGATTTAGCCTCGCAAGATGTACGAAAGCATTTGCTAGGGGATTTACACCAACATTTGCAAACTATTAATCCATTTGATGTGTTTGATGAAGCTCAGATTAAACAAATACACCAGCAGTTTAAAAGCTACTTGAAACTGTGCAAAGCTGAAGGGCTGACACTGATTCAGCCGGGCAGAATGTTGTTAGAAGATAAACATAATGAAAGTATTGCTTTCTTTCCTTTACTTGGCTTACACAACTATGACAAAGAGGCCTTAGCTAATGCTAGCGATAATAGTGTTTATAAAGTCATGTCACAGTGCTATCAGGACTATATCGACTCGATAGTAAAACCGTTTAATAAACACTTCTTTGATGATATCGACCGACAAGTAGTGCTGGTGGATGCACTCAAAGTAATTAGTGGTGGCCAAGATAATTTTGAGGACATGATGCTGGCTCAAAGCCGTATTATGGATTGTTATAAATATGGTTCCAATAATGCGTTACAAAAACTGTTTAGTACTAAAATTGAACGGATTTTATTTTTAGCCTCTAAACCTGATCGCGTATTGGCCAGTCAACATGAAAATTTACGTAGTTTAGTCAATGACATTATCATCCGAACTTGCTCTCAGAAACTGAGAAACTCAATTGATATTGATACTGAATCTGCCTGCTCGATTAGGAGTACCCAAGAAGTAAATGATTTATTACGTGTGACCAATGCAGCGGGACAACGAGGCGTTGTTGATCCTATTCCGATCCCTGACCACATTCCGACAAAAACAGAATGGGCGGCATTAAAACATTGGATCCCCGAAGCCTTGCAACCACCTGAGATTGAGGGCTTGGCAAATGGTGCTAGATTGCCATCGATCCGAATGGATAAGGTGCTCACTTTTTTATTAGGAGATAAATTCTAGTGGCTGAACGTGATCCTTATTTTAGAACCGTGGACGATGAGAGTGATTGGGGTGTACCAGAAACAATTTCTGGCGATGACAATGTGTTGGTTACTAACGATGATTACACAACAGATAAACACACGAAGTCATGGGGCAAAAAAGCGCTTATTTTGTTGATTACGATTAGTGCCATCATCTTTACATGGCAATGTTACATAACCCTAATGGATATATTGGAAGCTAATCTGTTCTTGGGGGCCGCCTTTGGTGTTTTACTGACGGTTTTTGCTGGGCTTATCTCGGTGGAAATGTTTCGGTTTTATAAAGGACAACGACAACTAGCTAAAGCAGAGCAACTGAGAGAACAATCAGCGCTATTTGTTCGCGAGCGTAGTCATGGCAAAGCAGACAGTTTCATTACTGAATTAAAGGCACTATATGAGCACACGATACAAGGTGAGTTACTGTTAAGTTGTTTGAGTCAACAACCTGATTATTTGAATGATGCCGAAGTGATTGAATATCTCTCAGAACACTTTATTGCTCGACTTGATCAACAAGCTTATCGTTTGATTCAAAATGAAAGTGTCAATATTGGTGTACTTATCGCTCTGAGCCCTCTGGCGGTATTGGATGCACTAGTGGCATTATGGCGTTCATTTAAACTGGTCAATAAAATCAACAAAATCTATGGCTTGTCGCTAACTCGTGTTGGCCAATGGCAAGTATTTTTTAAGATCATCAAGATGACATTATTAGCTGCTGGAACTGAAGTGGCGATTAGCACGATGATAGAAAAAACATCAACGGGTATGACCGGCTTGGTGGCAGGAAGTGTTGCTCAGGGTATTGGTGTCGGTATTTATGTTTCGCGTCTTGGCCAAGAAGCCATTAAACAAAGCCGGCCAATTGCCTCGAATAATAAACCGCCTTTCGGTGTTAGCGTTTTAATGGACGGCATCATGCAAAAATTAAAAAACAAAGATAATGAGCCAAAGTCGTGACTAAAACACAACGTATTGTTTACGTAGGATTGCTGGTGGTGTGCGGCGTATTGTTATGGATGCCTTTAGAGTCCAATATTGGCCAACAGCTTACCAGTATGCTGACCGTCACATTGTCAGTTTATGCCGTGTTACGTGGATTAAACGCAGTGATTTCAATGGCACAAGGTACAGAACTTGCCATTGAGCCGATGGGAGTAGGGGTGACATTGACACCCGGCGAACTGTTAGATCCGCTGAACGATATGATTGAACAGGTATCTAGTGTGTTATTGGTTGCATCGGCCTCTATAGGCATACAAAAAATAATTCTCAATCTTAGCGATATCGAAATATTCCGCTGGGTGTTAGCTGGTATTTCGGTTATTGCTATTTTGTTGGTAGCCATTAAGTCGGTTTCCCTTACCAAACAAAAAAGTGTGATCAGATTGATATTGATTTTAACCTTACTTCGACTTGTCGTACCAGCGATGGTGCTGACATCAAATATGATGCAAACATGGTTAGAATCAGAACGGCAAGATTCAATTGCAGTATTAATATCAACTGAAAACGACGTGCGTGCACTTAATAAAGCCACGGCGAGTGATCAGGATGCAGGCTGGTTTGAAAGTTTATCGGCTAAACTAAAACTCACTAATGTGTTCACACTAATTAAATCCAAAACAGATAATGCGGTCACTGCTACTGTCTATATTCTGGCTGAATTTGTATTGGTGTTTATATTTATTCCACTACTGTTTGTGAGTATTGCTTACAAGTTGATTTTGGGGCGACTAAGCCGACGTGATTAAACTTTAAGTATGGGTGAAATAAACTTCGTTGTTTAAGAACGCTCAACGCTATTATTGATCTATTTGAGCTTGATATTGCTAGGCGTTGGGCAATAAAGTTTTAGCTGTTAGAGAACACAATAACAAAGTGCTATTCAATATTTTGATAATGCTTATTGGGGTGTTTTAAGCTTATCAGGCCGTTGCATGATAAAGCGTAGCGTGATGCCCATGATAATACAGCCTGTCATCACCAGTGCCATCGGCAACGGTGTGCCATCACCTAACAAACCTACAAGCGAACCTGATAAAGCACCCGTCGCAAATCCGCTTGAACCCAATAATGCAGAAGCAGTACCGCTATTATTAGGGAAAAACTCAATAGTGCTGGAAATGGCGTTTGACACAATAAAACTTTGTGAGCCGACAAATAGCATTACTAGGCCAACAACAATAGCTAATAGTGGTGCATCGACAATGAATACATAACTAACCTGAGATCGGGTTAAGGTCTGACCAATAATTCAAATTCTTCACGCGTAAGATTTAATGCTGGCTTACTTTCTTTCAGACAGTAAGCAACAAGACCACCAATCAGATTGAGCATAAAGCCATTCATACTCCGGT